>JADKKK010000008.1 GCA_016720545.1 Myxococcales bacterium | reverse complement strand
AACGTTAGCATTCAGTCGTGGGCGCCGAATCTTGCACGCGGAAGCGGGCAAGATTCGGTGACCATCGGCTGCAATGCTCTGTTCGGCGAGGCGCCGCCCGTCTCGTGCAGGCAGCACCAGGTTGCCGACTCGACAGCGTGTTGATGCATCGGAGTTTCTCAAGGCCTCGCCCGTTCGGGGCTCGGTGCCGCGAGGAAAGCCCGGGCGCGTTACGGGAGAGCCGTCGGCGTACTCCGTCTTGTCACAACGTCAGGGCGTGGTCAGAGGATGCCGACTCGGCACCTCGGCGCTGCGGGCGAGGGTGGGGAGGCCCGAGACGGTCCGACTGAGCTCGAGGCCCTCTCCTGCGAGACGGTCCAGCTGAAGCGCGGAGGCGTCTCGAGAGACGGTCCCGCTAAAACGGAGGCTGCGTGCGCCGAGACGGTCCAGCTGAAGCGCGGAGGCGTCTCCCGAGGCGGTCTCGCTAAAGCGGAGGTCGCGTTCGCCGAGGCGGTCCAGCTGAAGCGCGGAGGCGTCTCGGACGGGGCGGTCCCGCTAAAGTGGAGGCCCACGCTGGCGAAGCGGTCCAGCTGAAGCGCGGAGGCGTCTCGGACGAGGCGGTTCGGGCTCGGGACGACGGCGGCGCAGGCGGTGGAGTCGACGCCGCCAGCTTGCCAGCCCGCCCGCCGCCTCGAGCGCGAGAGACGCCGACGTCAGGGGGCTCGGATCCCTCGCTGCCTATCGCGAACGAGGACATCTCGAACTGAAGAGGCCGAACGTTAGCATTCAGTCGTGGGCGCCGAATCTTGCACGCGAAAGCGGGCAAGATTCGGTGACCATCGGCTGCAATGCTCTGTTCGGCGAGGCGCCGCCCGTCTCGTGCAGGCAGGACCAGGTTTCCGACTCGACAGCGTGTTGATGCATCGGAGTTTCTCGAGGCCTCGCCCGTTCGGCGGGCGGTTGCCCGAGGAAAGCCCGGGCGCGTTACGGGAGAGCCGTCGGCGTACTCCGTCTTGTCACAACGTCAGGGCGTGGTCAGAGGATGCCGACTCGGCACCTCGGCGCTGCGGGCGAGGGTGGGGAGGCCTGAGACGGTCCGACTGAGCTCGAGGGCCCTCTCCTGCGAGGCGGTCCAGCTGAAGCGCGGAGGCGTCTCGAGAGACGGTCCCGCTAAAACGGAGGCTGCCTTCGCCGAGACGGTCCAGCTGAAGCGCGGAGGCGCCTCCGGAGACGGTCCCGCTAAAGCGGAGGCCGCGTTCGCCGAGGCGGTCCAGCTGAAGCGCGGAGGCGTCTCGGGAGAGACGGTCCCGCTAAAGTGGAGGCCCACGCTGGCGAAGCGGTCCAGCTGAAGCGCGGAGGCGTCTCGGACGAGGCGGTTCGGGCTCGGGACGACCGCGGCGCAGGCGGTGGATCGGGTCGACGCCGCCGGTCTGCCAGCGCCCGCTGCCTCGAGCGCGAGAGACCCCCGACGCCCGGGTCTCGGATCCCTCGCTGCCTATGGCGAACGAGAACATCTCGAACTGAAGAGGCCGAACGTCCATTCGGCGGGTCCGCCTAACCCCGGCGGCCAGAATAGGCGGACCCGTCGATCCCCAGGGTCCTCCCCATCCAGCCCATCCAGCCGCCTGTCAGCTGCGGGTTCCCGCCGGTGTTGGGGCCCCGGTGGACGCTTGACGCGACAAGCTCTGCTGATTTTAGACAGATCTGCCTATTCACTCGTCCCTGGGTCCTCTCGCCCGCTCCCCCACCGGCTCGCGAGGGGCATGGAGACGGGGTCGGCGGACGTCGAGAGCGAAGGCGTCGCGCTGCTCGGTGTCGCACGCCCACGGGGGACGCCCTGCCGGCCCAGCGCGAGGTCGAGCGGGCTGTGGACGGCCAGTCCACCGCGGTTCAGCACGTGCGTGTAGATCATGGTGGTGCTGACGTCGCTGTGGCCCAGGAGCTCCTGGACCGTCCGAATGTCGTATCCGGCCTCCAACAGGTGGGTCGCAAACGAGTGGCGGAACGTGTGGCAACTCGCGCGCTTGGCCATCCCGGTGGCCAGCACCGCCGCGCGCACGGCGCTCTGCAGCACCGTTTCGTGCAGGTGGTGACGCCGGCGCTGGCCCGAGTGAGGCTCGCGGTAGGTCCGCGTCGCCGGGAACACCCACTGCCAGGCCCACGCTTGGCCCGCCGCAGGAGACTTCCGCTCGAACGCGTCGGGGAGCTCGACCCATCCTGCGCCAGCCGCGACATCCGCCTCGTGCTGCTGACGCACCCGCTCCAGGTGGGCGTGGAGTGGGCTCACGACCGCCTCGGGCAGCATCGTCCGGCGGTCTTTCCGGCCCTTCCCGTCACGCACGGAGATCTCGCGCCGTTCGAAGTCGACGTCCTTCACGCGCAGGCGCGCGCACTCGAGTAGGCGGAGCCCGGCGCCGTAGAGCAGCGCCGCCATCAGCGCCGTCGCGCCGTTCAGGCGGCCCAGAACAGCGGAGACCTCCGCGCGCGTGAGCACCACGGGCACCCGTTGAGGACGCCGCGCGCGGGTAAAGTGGCCCGCGCTCTCCAGCGGAGTCCCCAGCACGTGGGCGTACAAGAACAGGAGGGCCGCGAGCGCCTGATTCTGCGTCGACGCCGCGACCTTGCCCTCGCAGGCCAGGTGGGTCAGGAACGCCTCGACCTCGAGCGGACCCAGCTCGCGTGGGTGGCGGCGCCCGTGGAACAGGACAAAGCGGCGGACCCAGGCGCGATAGGCCTCCGCCGTGCGGGGGCTCTGGCCGCGCACTCGAATGGCCACATCGACGCGGTCGAGGAGTCGGGGTTCCGGTGGACGAGGTGGTGGAGGGGGCGGTGGAGCGGGCGGCATTGGCGCACCCCCACAGCAAGCGGCGGGCCCCTCGCTGCCCCGTCCCGGCCGCGAAATACAGGGCGATCGCCGCTCTCTGCGTGTCCACGGACGTCCTCGGGCCGCCCACGGTCGCCGCCCGCCGCACGCGAGCCCGGCGCCCCGCCGGGCTTCACTCGCCACCACCTCAGCATTCCCCTGCCACGGCCTTCAGGCCGTGGTCCTCATTTGCTCGGCGGGGGTTGCCGAGGGGGGGCTTGCTCGGGGGTTTCCCCTGCCAGTGGCACTTGGAAGCCGCTTATCGCCCCTCACTCCACCCTTCGAACCACCCCGCAGCCCGACTCGCCCTCCACCACACGGTACCGCCTCCCGTGGTATTTCCCCGCGTACAGCAGCGTCCACGGGGGCTTCCACAAGCACACGGTCTCTCCCTCGCCGATGCGGCCCAGCACCTCAGGAGAGACCCGCTTTGCGACGAGCTCCTCCAGGCGGCTGCCCGAGGGCACGAGCCACTCGCCCCGAGTGGTCCCCGCGACGACGGCGAACGCGATCCCGACCAGCGCCGTCACGAGCCCTCGCGGCGCGAGCGCGCGCCGCGGCAGCGAAGACACCCCGATGAGCACGCTCGCCACGAGCAGCATGGGCCACACGAGGTAATACCGCAGCTCGTGCGACTGGGGCGCCGCGGCCACGACCGCCGTGAGGGCGAGCAACAGGACCACGAGCTCACGCGGGCGGCCTCGGCGACCGAGCGCCAAAGCGGCCAACGCGACGAGCAGCGCGACGACGTACGGGCCGAAGGACCCGCCCATGCGGTGCGCCGGCGTGCCCGCGGCGAACTGGTCCACGGTCCACCGCGAGGGCGCGCCGAGCGGCGGCAGACCGCGCTCGACGAGCGAGTAGAGAAACCGCACCGGTTGCGGCGTGTGGGCGAGATCCTCCGGGTACGACTCGTATCGGGTCTCGTGGAACGGCAGCGCGCGACCCAACACCCGGAGCTCGACGGGGTACACGGGGTTGCCGAAGCGCGCCACGTTCGCGAGCAGCTTGCCAATCACGCACGGCACCCCGAGCAGCAGCGCCACGATCGCCCGAGCCCGTCCGCCTCCACGCTGTCGCCGGAGGCACGCGAGGCCGAGCAACACGAGGCCGAGCCCCACGGTCGGCAGCAGCTGGAAGCGCATCTGCGCGGCGATCGTCGCGGGGACGAGCGCGAGCGCCACGCGAGCGGCGGTGGCCGCGCGCGGCGCGCGGAGCAGCGCGAAGGCCTCGAGCAGAAACACCGCGGCCGCGGCGTTGGCCGGCAGATCCACGTAGGTGCTCGTGGCGTGGGTCAACACGAGCGGGAGGGCGAACAGCCCGAGCACCGCGACGCTCGCGGGCACGCGGAAGCGCGCGCGCAAGTAGAGCGCGAGCGCGGGCACGGACGCGAAGGCGAGGAGGTTCGCGGCCTCGGGGCGACCCGAGAGCCGGTAGAGCAGCCCCTGGATACGCTCGCCGAGCAGCGGGAAGCCCGCAAAGCGCGCCTCGTTGTCCGGGGAGAACACGTAGTCGTCGGGCCCGAGCACGCCGCCGAACCGGGCCGCGAACGGCAGGTGGTAGTACGGCGAGTCCCACGCCTGACAGAAGTCGTGCAGCGCCGCGCGCAGCACCGAGACGAGGAGGGCGAGCGCGAGCAACCGCAGCACCCAACGCCCGGCCCGAGCGGCGCGCCTCACCCCGCGCTCGGCGAGCACGCCACTCCTTCACGAACGCGTCGAGCCACCGTGGGCGACCAGGAGGGGGACATAGACCAGCGGCCAAGGTAGCCCAAGTCGCCTCTCCGGCGAGGGCCTCGCTCGGTCAGCTCACGCGCTTGACCTTCTCCGTCGGGCGCTCGGCGTCCTTCACGGCGTCGGCGCTACCTGCGCGAGCGGCCGTCGCACGCCCTCGGTCTGGGAGCGTTGCACGCGGCTCGTCTGAGCCGTGGGCCGATGTCGATTGTTTCGCACTTTGTCGCCTCGATTCTTTTAGATGGATCGGCTCATCGCCGCACGGCAAAGCAGTACATCGATGTCTCTCGCCCTAGGATGTCCTGCCCGCCGCGGAAGACGAGCGCGGTCGTCCCGGTGACGCGGAGGCCTTGTCGATCCGCTTCGTGTCGCGGGGCCTCTTCTTGCTAGTGTGGAGGCGTGGGCACATCGGGGCGCGTGTAGGCAACGGCGCTCTCGAGGAGCGGCATACAGTTTGCTGCTTCTCGGGCATGAGTGATCGCGGGATGCGGACGCTTTTGCTGCTTTGTGGCCTCGCTGGCCTCGCCGCTCTGCTTCCCGCGTGCTCCGGTGAGGCGGGGGCCCTCGTTGATCCAGGTGCTTCCGATCCAGTACCTGCGCTGGTGCAAGACTCGGGAGCCGAGCCGCCCGACAGCGCCGCGCCCGCTCCACTTCGGGATGGTGGGCCCACGGGGCCCACGGACTCGGGCGCGAGGGATAGCGGCGCGGCGCCGACCCCCCCCGTAGGAAACAACGCGCAGGACATCTGCGTGAGCGAGATCAACAAGTGGCGCGCGACGGAGAACCTCCCGCCGCTCCAGCGCTGGAACGCCGCGGAGACGTGCACCGACGGCGAGTGCAAGACCGACTCGGAGACGGGCAAGTCTCACAGCGCCTTCGGCCGATGCACCGAGCAAGCCCAGAACGAGTGCCCAGGCTGGAGCGGCAAGCCCGAGCAGATGATCGTGGGCTGCCTCAAGATGATGTGGGATGAGAAGTTCAAGCCCGCCGCCGAGCAAGGCCACTACATCAACATGAAGAACACGCGCTACACGAAGGTCGCGTGTGGGTTCTACGTGACGCCCGCCGGCAAGGTCTGGGCGATTCAGAACTTTCGTCCCTGAGCTCGTGGAGCGTAGTTAGTTAGTTGGTTAGAACAGCGGTCTATCACTGGCGGGCGGCGGTGACCTGCCCGGACGTCGCGAGGTGCCCGCGGTAGTGGTCAATGGTCCAGCCCTCGCGCTCGGCTTTCGTCGCGATCTCCTCAGCTCCCGGCGAAGGCGTCGCCGCGCGCCGGGCGTCATGATCGCAGAAGTGGTTTCCGCAAAGCTGCCTATTTCACGCAGCGGAAGCCTGTGTCGTGGAACTGCACGACTGGATCGCCATCGCCGCAGCGAGTGGAGAGCAACGCCTCGGCGTGGGTCGCGTAGACGCCGCCGCCGCACACCACGATGTTCATCCCCGAGCCGGTGCTGGTCATCTCCTACACGTTTCCCACGAGGTCGACGACGCCCGCGGCCGTCGCGCCGGCGCGGTGCGCCGCGGTCGGGCAGGTCTCGCCGCGACGCCAGCATGCGCGCTGGTCGCGCGCTTCGTGACCCCGAGCGTCAGCTCACGCGCTTGATCTTCTCGCTCGCGCGCTCGACGTCGTTCACGACGCCGGCGTCTGCGCGGGCCCGCTGCTCGATGCTCTCCACCTGCGCGAGCAGCCGCCGCACGCTCTCGGTCTGGGAGCGCTGCACGCGGCTCGTCTGGTCGAGGGCGCCCGCGACCTCCGCGAGGGTGCTCGCGACGCCACGCTCGATCTTGGTCTGCTCGGCCGCCCGCCGCTCGACGTCTTGCGTCAGCGTGCGCATGCGCTCGGCGCCCTTCATCGCCAGCTCGGCGCCGCGCACTTGCTGGACGATGGCTGCGGCGATCTGCGCGACGGTCTCGGCGATTCGCCCGGTCGACTCGGCCACTTGCCGCGAGCCCTTCGCCTGGAGCACGGTCGCGTGGGCGATCTCGCGCACCATCGTGGTCGACTTCTGGCTCGAGTCGAGGATCTTCTTCAGCGCGCGCTCGGCCTCGTTCGAGACCTGCACGCCGCGATCGACGTTCAGCGCGCCACGCTCCACCGCGGTCACCGCGTTGCGCGACTCGGCCTGCACGGTCTTGATGAGATCGGTGATCTCGCGCGTGCTCGCGCCTGCGCGCTGCGCGAGCTCCTTGATCTCGTCGGCCACGACGGCGAAGCCCTTGCCCTGCTCGCCCGCCTGAGCCGCGATGATCGCCGCGTTCAGCGCGAGCAGGTTGGTCTGCTCGGCCACATCGTCAATGACATTGACAATCTGCCCGATGGCGTCGATCCGTGTGCCGAGCGTGGAGATCACGGCCACCGCCTCCTGCGACGACTCCTTGATGCGCGAAATCTCTCCGATGGTCTTCAAGATCGCCTCCACGCCGCGGTCGGCGTCCAGCGACACCTCCTCCGAGAGCCGGGTCGTCTCGTTGGCGTTCGAGCGCACGCGATCCAGCGAGCCGTCGATCTCGTTCATCGACGCGTGGGTCTCCTCGGCCGTCCGCGTGAGCGCTGTGGCGCTGGCGGCGACCTCCTTGATGGCGGAGGTCATCTCCTCGACCGCCGCGGCGGTCTTGCGCACGCTCCCCGCGAGCTCGGTCACGTTCTCGGTGGCCTCGTCGCTGCGGCGGACGATGGCGTCGAGGCCGCTGGCGGAGTCCTTCGCCGCCTTCGCGGCCTCGTCGAGCTTGGACGAGGTGTCGCCGAGCGCCGACGTGAGCCTCGCGAGGGTCTCGCTGGTCTCGGCGGCGGCGCGGCTCTGCTCGGCCATGCCGCGCTTCAGGCGGTCGGTGGCTTGGCTCAGGGCCTCGAGCGAGGCGTCTGTCTCCTTCGCGCGCGCGTCACGCTCGGCGTCGAGCTTCGCGTGCGCCGTCGCGAGCTCGCCCAGCTCGTCGTAGATGCGCGCCACAGCCCCCGTCGCCCCCGCGGGTGCCTCGAGGCGACGCCCTCGACGCGCGCGCCGGACGGCCTCCTCGATCGCCGCCTCGTTGCTCGCGCCGCCCGTGCCGGCGACGACCGACGCGACGATGCCCGCCACGGCGACCAGCACCAGATACGGCATCGCCTCGCGCATGAGGTAGGCGCCCGCGAGCGCCGCCCCCAGGATGATACCCGCGCTCGCGAGCAGCTTCGACTGTGGGATCACGTGGCGCTCCTTCGGTGCACTGCGCGGCGAGGATAGCAAGCCGCGAGCGTGCGTGCGCCCGAGCTCGAGGGCGAGGCCGCGGGCTCGCTCACGCGGTCCTCTTTCGTCGCGGCCCCGGCGCCTCGCACGCGACCAGCGACGGGGCCGCAGGAATCGCGTCCACCGCCTCCAGCGCGAGCGGCGCGCCGATCGCGGCGAGCCGCTGCGAGACCGTCTCGAGCGAGAGGGTGCTCTCGTCGAGCCCCACGAACCGCCGCCCGAGGCGCGCCGCGGAGACGAGCGTGGTGCCGCTGCCCGCGTACGGGTCGAGCACCACCTCGCCAGGATCGCTCAGCGCGAGCACGAGGCGATCGAGCAGCGCGAGGGGCTTCTGGGAAGGGTAGCCGGTGCGCTCTCTCGACATCGGCGCGAGCACGCCGATCTCCCACACGTCGCCCATCGGCACCCCGAGCGAGGCCTCTTCGGTGGTCGACGAGCGCTGCCGGTGGCCGTCGTCTCGGAACACGGCCCGCTGTTTTCCCTCGCCCCAGGTGGCCCGGGTCGACGCGGCGAGCGGCTCGTACGGCGTGTTCCACCGCGGCCGCGCGCGCGCGTCGCGGCGGTAGCGCAGGAGCACGTCGTGCACGCGCTGGAAGTTCGGGGTCTTGCTCGGCCACCTCCGGTAGCGCCACACGATCTCGCTCGCGAAGCACTCCTCGCCGAAGATCTCGTCGCAGAGGACCTTCACGTAGTGGCTCGTCTTCGGGTCCACGTGGACGACCACGCTGCCGTGCGGCGCGAGCAGCCCGCGCACCTCCGTGAGGCGCGCCCCGAGCGACTCGAGGTAGGCCGCGCGGTCGGTCCAGCGGTCGTCGAAGGCCGCGCGCCGGCGCCGCTCCGATTTGGGCGCGGCGCGGTCCCCGGCCTCCACGAGGGTGTGCACGCGGTTCGTGTGGAACGGCGGGTCGAGGTACGCGAGGGTCACCGAGCCAGACGCCGCCGCGCGGAGGCTCCGCAGGCCCGCGAGGTTGTCGCCGAACAGATAGCGCCCGACCTCGCCGTCCGGGCCGTGGGCCGCGTAGCGCGCGGGTTCGGGGCCCGCGCCGCGCGCGTCCTCTGAAGCGGGGGTGTGCGCGCGGCGCTCCTCCGGCGAGAGAGGGCGTCGTCCGTTCCAGGAGAGGGTGATGGGCCGTTCGTCGCGCACATCAGTACCGTATGGATACAATGTAGGATACGCCAATTTTCGGCAAAAACCGCCCTCGCGCCCCCGATAGGGGCCTTCCCTGGTACACAGCCTTCGTGGCCGATCCATCGAAGACCGACGCGCCCGCCCCGCCGGGCGGCAACAAGAAGAAGGCCGACAAGAAGGCGCCCGTGCCCGAATACGCGACCGGCGTGCCGCGCGTCTTCTCCGGCATCCAGCCCACGGGGGAGCTCCACATCGGCAACTGGCTCGGGGCCGTGCGCACCTGGGCCGCGCAGATCGCCGCGGCGGAAGAGGAGACCCTCTTCTGCATCGTCGACGCGCACGCCATCACCGTGCCGTACGAGCCGGCCCTGCTCCGCGCGCGCATCCGCGCGTTCGCCCGCGATCTCGTGGCGTGCGGCGTCGACCCCGAGAAGACCACGCTCTTCGTGCAGAGCGACGTGCGCGAGCACACCGAGCTCAACTGGTACCTCTCCACGGTCACCCCGATGGGCGATCTCCAGCGCATGACGCAGTTCAAGGAGAAGGGCGACGGGAAGGAGTTCGTGTCCTCGGCGCTCTTCAGCTACCCCACGCTGATGAGCGCGGACATCCTGCTCTACAAGGCCACGATCGTCCCCGTGGGCGACGACCAGGTGCAGCACCTCGAGCTCGCTCGCGAGACCGCCCGGCGCTTCAACCACAGGTTCGGTCCCGTGTTTCCCGAGCCCAAGCCTCGCCTAAGCGCCGCGCCGCGCATCCGCGGGCTCGACGGCGACGGCAAGATGTCCAAGTCGAAGGGGAACACGATCGACCTCTTCGAGCCGCCCGCCACGTTCTGGAAGAAGCTGAAGGGCGCCTTCACCGATCCGCTGCGCCTTGAGCGCACCGATCCGGGCCGCCCCGAGGTGTGCAACGTGTACACGATGCACAGCGCGCTCGCGCCGTCGCCGGAGGCGCTCGCCGAGGTCGCGAGCCACTGCCGCGGCGCCGTGTGGGGGTGCTTCGACTGCAAGAAGGCCTTGAACGACAGCTTCGAGCGCGAGCTCGTTCCGCTCCGCACGAAGCGCGAGGCCGTCAACGACGAGCTGCTCCGGCAGGCCCTGGGTGACGGCGCAGCCAAGGCGAGGCGCCTCGCCAGCGAGACCATGCGCGAGGTCCGCGACGTCATGGGCCTCGGCGCGGAGGGGTCGAAGGGGTGGTGAGCAGCCGCGGGCTCGGCGTGGCCCTCGCGCTCGCGCTCGCGGCGCTCGGCTGCTCGCGAGCGGCGCCCGACGCCACGCCAGACGGCGCGCTGCGCCTCTTCCTCGAGCGCATGGAGGTCGCGACCGACGATCCGCGCGCAATGTCGGAAGCGTATGAGTTGCTTGGCAAAAATGCGAAGCACAACCTCGACGAGCGCGCGGCGCGGGCGAGCCTCGTGGAGGGCAAGCGCGTGAGCCCCCGCGAGATGCTCGCGATGGGGCGCTTCGGGCTCCGCTTCCGGCCGAAGAACATGACCGCGCGCGTCGAAGGCGACTCGGCGGTCGTCTCCGTCACGGGCAGCGATCCGCAAGAGCGCGCCGACATCGCCTGCGTGCGCGAGGGCGCCGCGTGGCGCATCGAGCCCGAGCTCCCGCCCCTCTCCATTCAGCAGCGTCGACCCGACGGCGGTCGGTAGCCCTCCTACTCTTTGCACGGGCGGCCTCGAGGGCCGTCGGCTGCAGACAAGGGGCGCCCCTGGAAGGTGTAAGCTGCACGCAAGTGCCGCGACGCCTTAGAACGTGATGCCCTCGCGCACGTCGCCGGTGAAATGGGCGTCGACCTGGGCGAGCAGCTCGCCAAGCTCGGGCGCGTCGGCGGTGGGCGTCTGCACGATGAACCGCACGTAGAGATCGCCCGCGGCCTTGCCCTTGCGAGCGATGCCCTTACCGCGCACGCGCACCTCGGACCCGCTCTGCGTGCGCGCCGGCACCTTCAGCGTGACCGCGCCGTCGGCGGTGGGGACAGTGACCTTCGCGCCATTCCAGGCCTCGCCGGGCGTGATGGGCAGCTCGAGCTTCAGGTCGTCGCCCTCGCGCCGGAAGAGGGCGTGAGGCTCCACGTGGATGACGAGCGTGAGGTCGCCCGCGGGCCCGCCGTTGGGGGACGGGCCTCCCTGGCCCGCGAGGCGCAGGCGGCTGCCCTCGTCGGCGCCGGGCGGGATCCGCACCTGCACCGGCGTGCCCCCCGCCGAGCGGAGCTCGAGCGTCGCCCCGCGCACCGCCTGCACGAAGGGGATGGTGATCTCTTGCTCGTAGTTCTGGCCGCGCGCTGGGCCGCGGCGCCGACTGAACGGATCGCCGCCGGCGGCGCCGCCGAAGAGGTCCTCGATGGAGACTCCGGGGCCGAACCCGCCGCCGAAGGGGCCCGCGCCGCCACGCGCGCCGCGGCTCTGCCACTGCGAGTACGCCCGCGCCTTCTCGGGGTCGAAGCCCTCGCGGAGCCCCTCTTCCCCGAACTCGTCATAGAGCTTGCGCTTCTGCGCGTCGCTGAGCGTGTCGAACGCGTGGTTGACCTGCTTGAAGCGGGCCTCCGCCTTCGCGTTGTTGGGGTTCTTGTCGGGGTGGAGGTCCTTCGCGAGGCGGCGATACGCCTTCTTGATGGTCGCGTCGTCCGCGGACTTGGGCACTCCGAGGAGGCCGTAGAGATCTTGCGCCATGGGGTTCGACGACGGAAGGTATGTCTCTGCCCAGGCTTCGGCAACGCCTCCTGGCACGATGTTTGGCGGCCGGCCGCCCGGGCCACTCGAACCGCCGTGCTTCGGTTACTCTCGCGCCATGGTGGCCTCGAGCGCGCAACGGCAAGTGACGTCAGGGCTCGCGCTCTCTCGGGCCCGTCGGGCTGCCGGCGGCCTCGTGCTGGCCGGCGCCGGGCTCATCGCGGCCTGTGGGGCTCCCGCCGCAGGGGGGGCCGGCGCGTCGGCGCCCTCGGGCGGCCCGGCTGGCGCGGGCCATGCGGCCGCTGCGAGCGGCGGCGCGGGCGGCGGGGCGACCCGCGTCGTCCACATCGAGTGCGGAGATCACCACGCGTGCGCGGTGATGGGCGACGGCTCGGTCGCGTGCTGGGGCCATGACGACGAGGGCCAGCTCGGCGACGGCGGTGGCGCCGGCAGGCCCCGCCCCACGAAGGTCCCCGGGCTCTCCGGCGTGCGCGAGATCGCGCTCTCGCGCACGCTCGGCTGCGCGCTCGGGGTCGACAAGAGCGTGCGCTGCTGGGGCACGGGCCGCGCGCTGGGCGGACAGGCGATGACGCGCGCGCCCGCGACCGTCATGGGCGGCCTCCGCGCGAGCGAGCTGTCCGCGAGCGGGGTGACGGCCTGCGGTCGAGAGGAGGGCGGCGCTTTCCGGTGCTGGGGCAGCGCGAAAGGCCTGCCCGACCTCGGAGGCGACGTGGTCAGCCTCGCGGTCGCAGCCACGCATGTCTGCGCCCTGCGCCGCGACGGCTCCGTGCGGTGCGCCGGGGCCGAGCACTGGGGCGGCGCAGGCCGCGACTCGCTGAACCGCCCGCTGCTGCCCGCGGCCGCTTCGCCGCCGGGCGAGATCGCCACGGGCGACGCCTTCGCGTGCGCGCTCGGAAAGGACAAGAAGGTTTATTGCTGGGGTCAGAACGACCTGGGCCAGCTCGGGCTCCCGCCCGACTTCGTGGTGCACGACGTCCCCGCGCCCGTGCCCGGCCTGGCCAACGTCGAGTCGCTCTCGCTCGGCGAGGCCTCCGCGTGCGCGCTCGGCGGCGGACGCGTCACCTGCTGGGGTGCCAACCCGACCGGCGAGCTCGGCCTCGGCCGCGCGAGCCCGCACGAGCGCCCGACCGTCGTGCCTGCGCTCGCAGGCGTCAAAGACGTCTGCTTCGCCTCGTCGAGCGCGTGTGCGCTGACCACGGACGACGCGATGGTGTGTTGGGGCGACAACAGCCAAGGGCAGCTCGGCGACGGCACGAAGCGCGCGAGCCTCGCCCCCGTGCGCGTCGCCTTCTGAGCCTCGCCCCGTCCGCGTCGCCGCTCAGAACCGGAACACGAACGGCGTGTGCTGCGTCCCGAGGCGCCACGGCCGCGACTGCACCGTGGGGTTGCGCGTGGGGGCCCCGAGCGCTGGGTGCTCGGCCGAGACCCCGACGATGAGCAGGTCGAGGCCATAGGCGAGCACGAGCCCAGCGGCGGTGCCGATCACGTCCCAGGTGAGATCCTTCCACGACGGCGTGCCGAGTCCCGCCAGGTCGGCCAGCTCTTTGCCGACACCCAGCGTGAGCGACAGGCCCGCGCCGAGCAACAGCGGCGGATACCGCGCCTCGAACGAGGGCGCCGCGATCGCGTACGTACCGGCGGAGAGCGCCGCCGAGACGCCAAAGTGGAGCGCCTTGTCGCGCCCCCACCAGTCGTCGTCGGCGTGCGCGGGCGTCGTCACGGTGGCCGCGAGGGTCAGCGCGAGGCACGACACGAGGCGAGGCTTCCGCCGAGCGAGCACCCGCGGGAGCGTACACGAGACCACCGGCGAAGGCCCTCGCGGCTACGAGGCGTCTTTGCCGATCGCGGCCCAGAGCGAGCTCTCGCCGCGGCCGCCCTCGCCCGTGAGGCCGACGAGCTTCGCGGAGCGAGCCCAGAGCTCGGCCTGCGCGGGCACGTCGTAGCTCGCGGAGCTCGAGCGCACGGCGCGGCAGCTCGAGAAATACCGGCCCGTCACGCCCTCGACCTCAGGCGAAGACGCGAGAAAGACCGAGGTCTCGGCGCCCTGCGCAGGAGTGAGGAGGAGCGGGCTCACGAGCCGCGCGAGCGCCGCGACGAGGCCGCCGTCGGTGCGCGCGAAGCCCGACGCGATGACCCCCGGGTGCAGACAGTTGGCGGTGATGTTCGCGCCCTCGAGCCGCCGCGCGAGCTCGTACGTGAAGAGCACGTTCAGGAGCTTCGAGTGGCCGTACACCTTGGACATCGAGTAGCCGCGCGAGAACTGGAGATCGCCGAGGTTCGGCTTCGCGCGCACGTGCGCCCGCGAGGCGACGTTCACGATCCGCGCGGAGACGCCGCTCGATCTCCCCGCCGCCGCTGCGGCGTGCAGCGGCTCGAGCAGCTCGTGGGTGAGCAGGAAATAGGCGAGGTGGTTCACCGCGAGCGTCTCTTCCACGCCGTCGCGCGTGATGCGGCGCTCGGTCACGAGGACGCCCGCGTTGTTCACGAGCACGTCGAGCTTCGCGTGCTTCGCGCGGAACTCGGCCGCCACGCGGCGGACCTCGGCCTGTGCGCCGAGGTCGGCCACGAGCAGCTCGGCCGAGCCGCCGGCGTCCGTGATCTCGCGCGTCGCGTCGCGCCCCTTCTCCGCGTTGCGGCACACGAGCACCATGTGGGCGCCCTTCGCCGCGAGGGCCTTCGCGGTTTCCTTGCCGATCCCCTGGTTCGCGCCGGTCACGAGGACCGTCTTGCCTTTCATCGTCACAGATCACCTCGCGCGGGTCGTCGCCTCGTACACGTGGTCCAGCCCATAGCACCGGCCTCATCGCGGCGAGGCCCTTTCCGGCCTACACTGTGCGGTCTCTACTTCGTCGCTTGGAGTCACGCATGCCCCGTCCTCGTCGCTTCCGCCCGCTCGCTCTCGCCGCTGGCGTCGCTGCCTCCCTCCTCGGGGGCGCGTCGCTCTCGGCCGCGGCGCCGCCTCCGCCCACGGGCCCGCACCCTCGCATCTTGCTGAACAAGGCCACCCTCGACGCCCTCAAGGCGCGCGCGGCGGTGAGCGGCTCGGCGACGGCGAAGATGATCGCGCGCTGCGACGCCGTCGTGGCCAACCCGAGCCGCTACTCCGAGGGCGTGTACACCGGGTACGGCTGGGCCTTCAACGGCTCCGCGTGCGCGCTCGCCTTCCAGCTCACGCAGAAGACCACCTACCGCACCGAGGCGGTGAAGTACCTGAACGCGCTGCTCGACGACCGGGACCAGATGGGCGACGGCCGGGGCGGCGATCTCGTCACCAATTTCGACACCGGCTACCCCATCCGGCACCACGGCACCTTCGCCGCGCTGCTCTACGACTGGCTCCCGGGCGCGCCCGGCGTCGACGCCGCGCGGACGCGCGCGCGTATCAAGGTGTGGGTCGACCGCTACACGCGCGAGGGTTACCTCCGCGACGTGCCCGGCGGCAACTACCACGCGGGCTACGTGTCGGCGAAGACGTTCGCCGCCATCGCGCTCGCGGGCGAAGACGCGGCCGCGACGGCCTACTACAACGACGTGGTCGACAACCTCTTCACGAAGCAAATCGGCGGCGTCGGCCTCGGCCCGAAGGGGACCATGCTCGACGGCGACTGGCCCGAGGGCTGGGAGTACGCGCCCTTCAGCATGATGGGGTATGGGCTCGCCTGGCGCGCGCTGCGCGATCAGGGCATATCGCTGCCGCAGGTCGACCAGTTCTTCGACGACGCGATACCCCTTTATCGACACACGTTCACTCCAAACAAGAAGTTCGGGTGGGCGGGCGGCGACTGGGGCACGAACGATCTCTACGCGACGCTCTCGCGCCGCGGCGTCGTGGCGTCCATGCTCGCGGGAAAGAACCCCACCAACGCGTCGTGGGGCGCCGCGCTGCTCGCCGATACCGCCCTCGGCGAGATCGACGAATGCCTGGCGTGCGAGGCCCTCGCCGAGACGCGGGGCGCCGCGCCCGTCGACTACGTGTCGACCAAGCCGCCCACCTTCTACCTGGCGCGCGGCACTCGCAACCTCTACTCGCGCTCGAGCTGGGCCGCCGACGCCTTTTGGAGCGTGTTCACCTCGGCCCCACGACTCGGGCCCGACCACCAGCACATCGACGCCTCGAACTTCGCTTTCGCGCGCGGCGCGGACCACCTCATCGTCGATCCGAGCCCCTACGGCTCGCTCTCCACGCTCACGGGCAACGCCATCACGGTCGACTCGAAGACCGTCGGGGCCGACTACCAGCCCGGCCAGTCGGCGCGGAGCCAGGCCGATCTCCCTTGGGCGCGCGGCTTCGAGTCGGGCGTGGTCACCGCGCGGGCCGAGCTCTCCAAGGCGTTCGCCGACAGCGAAGGCAAGACCGACGTGCCCTTCGCGCGCCGCGACTACGCGTTCCTGCCTGACGGCGAGGTCATCACGATCGACCGCGCGCGCACCGACGACCCCGCCCGCGGGATGGCGCTGCGCTTCCGCTCGATGGCCTCGCTCACGCTCGACGCCGGCGGCGCGGGGGGGGCCAAGGGCAACGCGGGCAGCTCGCAGCTCGTGCTCCACGCCGTGGTGCGCTCCGGCGGCACGCCCGAGGTGCGCAAGATCCCGCGCCGCGAGTGCTCGGGCTCGCGCTACGGCCTGTGCGACGGCGCGCGCTACCCGGTCGACGAGTACCGCGTGAAGGTCCCCGGTCCCACGGCGCTCGCCGTGCACGTGTTCGACGCCACGGCGACGGGCGAAGCTGGCGCGACCACCACGGACATCACCAAGGTCGACGCGAAGAACACCGGCGTCGTGGGCGTGGAGGTCGTGCGCAGCGGGCGCACGCTCATGGTGGCCTCGTCCGCCAAGGACGGCGCCGCGGGGGCCGAGCTCGCGTACCTGGCCACGGGCGACGCGGAGGCGCGGCACATCGTCTTCGACGGTCCCGAGACCGACGGAAAGTCGAACGTCACGGCCACCCCAGAGGGCGGCAAGTGCGCCGTGAAGGTTACGCCAGGCGCGGCGCTTCAAGGGCGGCCGCTCGTCTTCCGAGTGGCGGCGTCGTCGGCGGGCTGCACGGTCACCGAGGACAAGGGCGTCGCGCTCGCGAAGCCTCCGGGCCCGGGCGAGCCGGGAGGCCCACCGGGCCCCGGGGAGGTCGGCGCGGACGGTGGACCCGGCGCGGGCGGGCCCGGTGCCGGCGGCGAAGGGGACAGCTCCGGCTGCTCGTGCGACGCCGCGGGACGCCCCTCCGCGTGGGCTTCGGGGATCGGCGCGCTCGTGGCGCTCGGCGCCCTCGCGATGGGCCGCCGTCGCCGCCGCGCGACCTGACGAGGTCCTTGCATGCGCCATGCACCGAACGGCGCGTGTATTCTGCACTGAGCGCAGGCGCAACCTGCGCACATCCCCGAGGACGCTAGAAGCGGGTCTTGAACGAGAAGCGTCTTCCGCTCGAGGGCCACGTGAGCTGGCGCACCGCCTTGTCGAGGCACGAAGACAGCGCCGCGCTCGGCGGGCTCGTCGCCACCGTGACGCCCAGGGCCTTGCCGCCGCGCACCGCGACCTTGATGACCACGACCGTGGACTCGACGACGCCGCAGGACGACAGGAGCGCGGGATCGTTGAGCGGCCCGCCGAGGGTCGCGTCCGAGAGCTCGGGCTCGGACGCCACCGCGTTGATGTCCTCGGGGATGGCCAGCGCGTCGTCGTACGTGCGCCCCTCGTGCGCGTACGCGATGGGCTCGGGATCCGGCGCCTTCGCCGGCGTGGCGCCCGGCTCGTAGTGCGGCCAGGCCGGCGGGGGAGGCGGCGGCGGTGGCGCGGCGGGACTGCAGGCGACCGTCGCCAGGGTGGAAGCAAGTGCGAGCGCCGCGAGCGGCAGCGAGCGAGAGCGCATGCCCGGATCATGGCCGTGCGCCGGGCCTCTTGGAAACGCCGAACTGCGATCGGCCACAAAAAACCTGCGCGGCCCGACCGAGAGGGTGGGCCGCGCCTTCAACTCGACCTGCCGAACCGACTACGCGGCGCGGCGGCGGCGCGCGAGGAACGCGATCGCGCCGAGGCCGAGCACCACGCCCGCGGCGCCGAGCGGCTTCGACGAGGGCGCGCCGGTGGAGCAGGCGCCGACGCTGACCTGGCCCTCCGCCTCGCACTGGCCGTTCGCGCAGCTCGCGCTGCCGCTCGCGTCGACGCGGAGCTTCAAGACCGCGTTCAGCGCGTTGATGCAGTTGGCGAGGTTCCCGCCGGTGTCGACGTAGTTGCCGTCGCAGAAGAGCGCGCCGTCCGGCTTCTCGCACTGCACCTTGCAGCCGCCCGAGAGCTCGCCCTTGCACGACGCGTAGGTCTCGGCTTGGCAGTTGACGTTGCAGTCGAGGTTCGCCTTGGCGGTGCACGAGCCCGAGCAGCACGCCTCGCACTTGCCCGAGCAAGAGGCGCTCCCAGGGGTGCCCTTGCAGGAAGCGTCGCAGCGCCCGCTGCACGAGGCCTTGCAGGACGCGATGCACTCGGTGCCGTTGGCCTTGCCTTGGCACGACGCGGAGCAGGAGCCCTCGCAGTCGGCGACGCACTGCCCCTTGCACTCGAACTTCGGTGGATCGGCGTTGCACGCGCCGCTGCAGCTGCCGTTGCAGGTCGAGGTGCACGACGTCTGGATCGACGCGTTGCACTTGCCGCTGCACTTCGCCTCGAACTTGGCGGCGCACGCCGCCTCGAAGCGGACGGGCTCGCACTGCGCCGTGCACCCGCCCTTCACCTCGACCTTGCACTTTGCGTCGGCCTTGACGTCGATGTTGCCGCACGCCTCGATGCCCGCGAGCGCGGGCTTGGGGGCGAGGACCAGGGCGAGGCCGAGCGCACCCGCGGCGAGACCACTTACGATTCTACCAGTCATGGAGCACCTCCGGCGGAGCCATATTTGCGTTCGACGCGCGCCCCAACGGAAGGGGCAGTGCGTGCGATGGGAGCGAGTGGAGTCGGGCGAGTCGGCGCCCGAGGCAACACGAGTCAGAGAGACGGAAGACGAGGGAGATCGAAGCAACTCCCGAGCCACTCTCCGGAGGATACGTGCAAACGCGCGCGCCGCGTGGCGAATGCGCCGCGCCCCGGGCGCGGCCCAGGGGGCCCCTGACATCGGGGTCGCGCGGGGTGAGAACCGCCGTCCGACGGGGAGGCGTGTACGGTGGCCTCGTGGCCGTCCCCCCCGTGGTGTTCCTCTTTCGAGACGAGTCGCTCGTCGTCGTCGACAAGCCGGCGGGCCTCGTCTGCCACCGGACCGAGCTCGCGCCGGATCGCGACGTGGTCATGACCCGCGTCCGGGACGCGCTCGGCGCGTACGTGTACCCCGTGCATCGGCTCGACCGGGGGACCAGCGGCGCGCTCGTCTTCGCCCTCTCGCCCGCGATCGCCGCGCGCCTCCGCGTCGCCTTCGACGAGGGGCGCGTGGCGAAGACCTACCTCGCGCTCGCTCGTGGCCACGCGCCGGAGCGGGGCACGGTCGACTACGCGATCCCCAAGGCGGAGGACTCGCCCGTGCGCGTAGCCGCGATCACGGAGATCGAGCGTGTGGGCACAGGCGACCACTGCTCGCTCGTCGCGGCGCACCCTAAGACCGGCAGGTACCACCAGATTCGGCGCCATCTCGCCCACTTGCGCCACCCGATCGCGCTCGACTCGAACTACGGAACGGGCTGGTTCAACCGGCACATTCGCGCGCGCACCGGGCTCGCTCGCCTCGCGCTGCACGCGTTCGAGATCACGTTTCCGCACCCCGCGTGCGGCGAGGATGAGCCTCGCGCAGTCCGTGTGCGCGCACCGGTCGCCGCGGATCTCCGGGCCGCGCTCGTCGCCCTCGACCTGGGCGACGCGCTCGCCGCGTTCGAGGCTCGCGGCGCGGAGAGCGGCCGCGAGCGTAGTGAGGCGTAATGAGGCGTAATGAGGCGCAGTGAGGGGTGAGGCGCGGAGCTTGACGCTGCCTGTCCTGGCTGTGAGCCTGCGGCCGTGACACGCCGTACGCCCTCGTCCTCGCCCATGCGCGCTGTCCCCGTAGCCGCGCTGTGGCTCGCCGCGTGCGCCGCCCCGGCGGTCCCGCCGCCCTCGCCGCCGAGCCTTTCGCCGGCGCCCGCCGCGCCGCCCACGCTGGCGTACACTCTCGCGCGCTCACTCTCGACCGAGGTGGGCCCGCGCCTCGCCGGCTCGGCGAACGACGCACGCGCCGTCGCATGGGCGACCCGCACCCTCGCCGAGCTCGGGTTCGCGTCGGTGCGCGCGGAGCCCGTCGCGGTCCCGGTGTGGCGCCGCGTGAAGGAGAACGCCACGCTCACCACCGGGGGCGTCACGTCGCCGCTCACGATCACGGCGCTTGGGTGGAGCGTCTCGGGCGACGTGTCAGCCGACGTCGTCGAGGTCGGCGCGCACGCGGACATCGCGTCCCTCCCCGAAGGGAGCCTCCGCGGAAAGATTGTATTTTGCAACGTTCACACCGACCGCGCGGTCGACGGCGCGGGCTACGGGCGCGCGGTCGGAGTTCGGGCGGGGTGTCCGCGCGAGGCGGAGGCGCGCGGGGCGGTCGCCGCGCTCGTGCGCTCGGTCGGCACCGACGCCACGGACGCGCCCCACACGGGCTCGATGCGCCAGAACGGCGCCAGAATCCCGGGCGCGGCGCTCTCGGCGGTGGCGGCCGACCGCCTCCACGCCGCCCTGCTCGCGGGGCCCACCCGAGTGACCTTGTCGGTCGTCACGGCGACCGGCCCCGACGCGATCTCGGCCAACGTGGTCGCCGAGATCCGCGGGACGCGCGCGCCCGACGAGATCGTGGTGGTCGGCGCGCACCTCGACTCGTGGGACCTCGGTCGCGGCGCGGTCGACGACGGCGCGGGCGTGGGCATCGTGGTCGCGGCCGCGCGCGCCTTTCTCCGCGCTCCGCCGGAGCGCACGCTGCGGGTGGTGCTCTTCGCGGCCGAGGAGAACAGCCTCGCGGGCGCCAAGGCCTACGCGGCCACGCACGCCGGCGAGCTCGACCGCCACGTGGCGGCGCTCGAGCTCGACGCGGGGACCGGCCGCGTCGTCGAGCTCCGCGCGCGCGCTGGCGGGCCCGTCACCCTGCCGACCGTGCCGGGCGTGGTGAGCTCGCGCGAGCCCGCGGAGGGCGGCGCGGACCTCATCCCGCTCCGCGCCGCCGGGGTGCCGGTCCTCGACGCGCGGCAGGACATGAGCACCTACTTCGACATCCACCACACCCAGCGCGACACGCCCGACCAGCTCCGCGAGCCCGACCTCGCGCAGGCGACGGGCGCCGTGGTCGAGCTGCTCCGCTTCGTTACCGCGGCGTCGAGCCCGTTCGCGCGGCTCCCTGCCGAGGAGCGCGCCCGCCCGTCGCACGAGACCCTGAGGCCGACGGTCCCCACCGTGAGACCCCCGTGATCCACGCACGGTGACCTTTCGGGTCGCTATCGCCGCGGCCTTCGGCGACAATCAGCGGTGATCACGCCAGTGGGCCCCATGTGTACCCATGTAGGCAAGCTAGCACGGTTCTCGCATTGGAGGCGCCCATGACCGAACTCGCCCGTCCCTTCCGCTTCGCGCTCCTCGCCATGCTCGCGGCGGCGTCCACCTTCGCCGCGGGCTGCAGCGCGGCCGTCGACCCCTCCGAGGAGCAGCCCGAGGAGGACATCTCGACCGACAACATCACGAGCGTCGTCCACTCGTCGGTCAAGAACCAGAGCATCGGCAATTGCTGGGTCTACGCGCACATCGGCTGGGTCGAGTCGCTGAACAAGCGCGCGACGAACACCGAGCTGAACCTCTCCGAGAGCTACGCCACGTACTGGGACTGGTTCACCAAGATCACGAGCTGGCCGGACACCGCGCTGAACGACAAGAGCGAGTTCTCGGCGGGCGGCACCTGGTCGCTCTTCCGTTGGGAGGTCGCCCGTTACGGCGCGATGCTCGAGTCCGACTTCATCCCCGAGGAGGCGAACGACGCCCGCTCCTCGCGCCAGAGCACGGCCATCCGCGCCATCACCCTGTCGCTGAAGGAGGGCGCATTGAAGACCGTCGAGGCCCGCCGCGACCGAAAGCTCGTCCGCGCAGAGCTCGACAAGGCCTTCGGTCTCAGCCCCGAGGTCGTAAAGAAACTTGACGACGTCTTTGGCCAGACCGGCGCGGGCTCTGCCACCGGCGCGGGCCTGACGAAGCGCAAGGCGGCGGGCGTGCTCGGCCCGACCGACATCCTCATCGCGTGGCCGAACGCGCGTGCCCAGGGCGTTGACGCGCGCGGGAAGCTCTCCGACGCGGTCGCCCCGAGCGGCCCGTCGATTTGGAACGAGGTCAAGTACCCCGAGGACCCCACCGCGCGCCGCACCTACCAAATCCGCGTGCAGAAGGCGCTCCACGACCACGCGCCGGTGCTCACCTGGTGGAACGTCGACTTCAACGCGTTGAGCGGCTCCAGGTTCACGAAGGAGCAGCTCGACACCCGCGGCAAGGGCCGCACGGGCGGGCACATGACGCTCGGCTTCGACTACCAGGCCAAGCTCGCCGACGGCACGCTCCTGAAGGCGGGCGAGGACGTGAGCGATCGTGCGCTGTTGCAGCGGGCGCTCGCGCCGGACACGAAGATCGAGTTCCTTCGCGTGAAGAACTCGTGGGGCGGCACCGGCCTGCCCGGCGTCGACCAGACGCCGCCCTCGGGCTACTACGACCTCGACATGGCGTACCTCGACACGAAGGTCGCCGACGGCTACGGCCTCGTGGCGACCGTGTTCCCTCCCGGATACTGAGTCGCCCGCGCGACCGCCGCGCCGCGCGCCGGGCTCCGTGCCTGGCCCGCGGCGCTCGCCCCTCGATCCGCCGCGCGCGACGGCGGAGCACGAACGCGAGCGCCTGCATCGCCGCGGCGAGCGACGCACGGCGAACGATCCCGGCCGTCGAGCGTCCGCCCCGATCGGCGCGCGCGTTCCTGGTTCGATTTGCGTGATCGTGGAATACTCTTCTACCGAACCACGATAGTGAGTGCCGGACCGGCCGCGAGACTTGCCACCACGCGGGGCGCTTGCTCCCCAGGCAACGGAGACCCGACTACGACCGAAGCACCCCCTCGAGCGCCTCGAGCAGCTGGTCCGCGTGGGCCCTCTGGAAGACGAGCGGAGGGCGAATCTTCAGAGTCGCGTGTTCAATGCCGGAAATGCTGATGAGCACCTGGCGATCGCGGAGCCCGTTCACGATCCGCGTCGCGGCGACCGGATCAGGGCGACCCTCGGCGTCCACCACATCGACCGCGCAGGCGAGCCCCGCGACCCTCCGCTCGCCGAGCGTGGGGCAGCGCCCGGAGAGCGCGTCGAGTCCCGCGTGGAGGTGCGCGCCCACATCGGCGGCGTTGGCCATCAGGCCCTCGTCGGTGATCACGTCGAGCACCGCGAGGCCGACGGCGCACGAGACTGGGTTCCCTCCAAACGTGTTGAAATAGCGAACCTGGTTCGCGAAGGAGGCGATCGGCTCACGCCTCCCCGCGACCGCCCCCATGGGGTGTCCATTCCCCATCGGCTTGCCCATCGTGATCATGTCGGGGACGATGCCGTGCCGACCGAAGCCCCAGAAGTGCGCGCCGGTTCGACCAAAGCCCGGCTGCACCTCGTCCGCGATGAACAGGCCGCCCGCCTCGCGAATGGCCTCGACGGCGGGCCCGAGGAAGCCGGCCGGATCGACGTAGTTCCCGTCGCTCGTGAACACGGTATCTACCAGGAGCGCCGCGGGCCGGATCCCGTGGGCCTCGAGGTCGGCGATCGCGCGCCGCACGCCCTC
The DNA here is from genome assembly GCA_016720545.1 of Myxococcales bacterium. NCBI lineage: Bacteria > Pseudomonadati > Myxococcota > Myxococcia > Myxococcales > Myxococcales bacterium. The sequence continues at coordinate 110,234 of JADKKK010000008.1, read as the reverse complement.
GGCGAACCTGGCGCCCACGTCGGCGACACCCGACTCGGGCGGAGCGACGAGGCGAACGTGCGGACCCTGTTGGACGCCCTCACCGAGGCACGGGGACAGCCTCGAGACCACCTCGGTCACGCCGTGATACGCGTACCGGGTGACGATGAAGCCTGTACCGCCCGTGTGCGCCTGCGCGATGCGCCCCGCGAGGTCGTTGGCCTCGGAGCCGGTGCACGTGAACATCACGTGAGCGAGGGCGTCCGGCATCGTCGCGAGGAGGCGCTCGGCGTAGGCGAGGATGTTCTCGTGAAGATATCGCGTGTGCGTGTTCAGCGTCGCCGCTTGCCGCGTGAGCGCCTCGACGACACGCGGGTGCGCGTGCCCTACGGACGGCACGTTGTTGTACGCATCGAGGTAGCGCACGCCGTTCGCGTCGGTCAGGTGCACGCCCTCCCCACGCACGATGTGGAGCGGGCGCTCGTATTGCAGGCGATACGCGGGACCGAGCACGCGACCTCGGCGTTCGATCATCGCGGCCTCCGCCGGATCGAGCGCCACTGCGCCCGGTACAAACGCGTTTCCCATGGCTTCTCGCATCTCAAACTCCGGCGGCGCGGCGAAGACGGGCCGTGGCCTCGGCGCGGGAAAGGGAGAGCAGGCGACGGAGGGCGTCACGCCGCGTCGGAGCCTCGAGGCGGAACGGCTCGGGGGCCTCGCGAGACATCCAAGCCCCGATCGCGGCCGCCATCGCTCGACGCGCGAGCATGAGGTCGGCCAGGACCTCGATCTCGTCGGCCTCGAGTGGGTGGACCTCGGAGTAGGCGCCCACGAGCACGGCCGTCGGGCCCAGCACGTCGTCCGCGCCGAGGTGGTACGACGCGGCGACCCCGAGCTCCTGAATCAGGGGGGCGTGCACGAGGTCGCCGAAGTCGAGGGCGCCGACGACACGATCGCGGTCGGCGGGGTCGGCGAGCACGTTCTCGTGGTGAGCGTCGTTGTGAATGACCTGGGCGCGCAGCGCCGGCAGCGCGGGCTTGACCACGCGCGCGAAGCGCTCGAGGCCCTCCGATGCGGCGTCCCGGAGCGAGCGGTCTTCGATGTGCGCGAGGAGCGGAGTCACCTGGTCCGCCCGCTGGACGTCCCAGAGCAGCGGCGCTCGGCCCGCGGAATGGAAGTACCCCCGGAGGCCACGATCGAGGCGCGCGAGCAGGTGCCCGAGGCCTCTCAGTCGTGTCGTATTGAGCGGGTGGCCAAGGGGCACGCCAGGCACGTACGTCAAGAGTCGCGCGATCTGCGGCCGCCCCGCGCCGAGCTCCAGCAAGACGGACGACTCGCCGCCGACCGAGGGCATGACCCGCGGCACCATCAGCGACGGGTCGACCGCTGCGAGGTGAGCGAGCGCGCCGATCTGAAAGTCGACCACCGCCGGATCTTCGCTTGGGGGGTGGACCTTGAAGACGAACCCGGCCCCGTCGCCCGTACGAAGGTGAAAATTGCGATCCCGCTCACCCTCGAGCGGAGACGCGGTCCCTCGAACCCCGAAGTGAGTCGCCGCGAGGCGCTCCGCTTGGTCCACACTCACGTTCGGGGCCGCGTCGAAGTTCTCGGTCGCGGGGCTCATCGGTCCTCGTGGCTCGTCGGCACGCGCCGAAGCTACGCGACCCAGCGGGCCGCCGTCCAGCGGCCGTCGCCGCGACGCCGAACCGCCGCCCGACGGCGTGCCGTCGACAGGGAGAGACGCGTGCAGAATGCACGTGGCTCGCCGCCGGGGCGCTCAGGCCGGGGCGAGCGCGGGGGCGCCTTGGCGCGAGGGGGCGGCCTCGTCGGCGACGAGGCGAGTCTCCCCGTCGCGCACCGACCACGCCTTCGCGAAGGCGGGGGTCTGCGGTGCCTCGACCGTGATGTCTTGAAAGTGGTACCACGCGCCCTGCACGCGCTCGTTCGTCACGTCGAGGATGATGAATCCTCGCTTGCTACCGTCGACCCACTTCACGTGGAGGTTCTTTGGGCGCGCGTCGTCGAGAATGCTGAGGAACAGGTCTGGGATGCCGGGTGAAGTGATGCCTGGCGTCACGAGCTCCACGCCCAGTGAACCGCGCCCCGTGACGGGGTCGTAGGCGGCCTTGTCGGCAGGATCGAAGGTGATCTCATTGGCCCACGAGCTGTGGATGTCGCCGGTGAGCACCACCATGTTCTTCACGCCCGAGTCGCGGAAGAAGCTCAGGAGGCGGTTGCGCGACTCGGGGTAGCCGTGCCACTGGTCGAGATTGGCGATCTCCTTGCCGGGGTTGAGGACCAGATTGCCCACCATCACCTGCTGGCAGAGGAGCTTCCAGCGCGCCTTCGAGTCCTTGAGGGAGCTCTCCATCCACGCCGCCTGATCTTCGCCGAGCAACGTGCGCTTCGGATCAGGAGCGGGGGGTGCGGCGATGGCGCCCCCAGGTTGCAGGGTGCGGCCGTGGTAGCGCGTGTCGAGCATCACGAGGTCGACGAGATCGCCGTACGCGAGCTTGCGGAAGATGCGGCCGCCCTCCTGCTCCCGAATGGGCATCCACTCCATGTACGCTCGCTGCGCGGCGGCCTTGCGATCGGCCCAGGCGCCCTCGCTGCCCGGCGTGTGGTTCTGGGCGCCGTCCTTGTAGCCGTCGTTCGCGATCTCGTGGTCGTCCCAGATCGTGATGAACGGGTGCTGGCGGTGCGCCTCTTGGAGGTTCGGGTCGCGCTTGTACTGAGCGTGCCGCGTCCTGTAGTCCGAGAGACTCACGATCTCGTTCGCCGGCTCGTAGGTGCGCACGTCCCCGTAGTCGCCTGTCGCGTATTCGTAGATGTAGTCGCCGAGGTGGATCACGCAGTCGAGGTCGGCCTGCTTCGCGATCTCGCGGTAGCCGTGGAAAAAGCCGTGCGCGAGGCTCGCGCACGAGACGACGGCGAAACGGAGGCGCTCCGTAGACCCCTGCGGCGCGGTGCGCGTTCGGCCTACGGGCGACGACGCGCCGAGCGCGCTGAAGCGGTAGTAGTACGTGCGCCCCGGCGCGAGGCCCTTCGCGTCGACCTTCACCGTGAAGTCGCGCTCCTGGTTCGTCGTGAACGTGCCTGAGGCGGCGAGCCGCTGGAACCCGGCGTCCTCCGCGACTTCCCACTTTACCTCGACTGCGGAGTCGCCTTCACCCTTCACGCGCGTCCACAGGATCACCGCGTCGGGGAGCGGATCGCCGCTCGCGACGCCGTGGGCGAAGGGGCGCTTCGCGGGCTCGCCGACCGTGCCGCTGCACGCGGCGAGCGGGAGCGCGAGCACCAGCGCCCCAAAGAAGAGCTCGCGACGCCCGAGCGTGGCGCGAAGCTCGTTCGAGGGGAGTTGTGGTGTAGCTGGGCGCTTTCGCATGCACCTCTCCTAGGCCGAGCGCGGCGCCCGGGCAACCGGGAAGCGGCGTGTGACGGAGCACGGTGAGCGTCTCGAGTGGAAGTGTGGAGGTAAGAACCCGCGAGGGTTCTGTCAGCCAAGTTGTGTGTCCATGGCGAGACCTCGCCTTCGGCGGGCTCCCCATCGACGTGACCACGAAATGCCGCGCCCGACCCGTGTCGACACGCCCGAGCATGCGCTCGCCTCGGAGCACGCAAGCGAAGGGCCGTGCTCCGCGAGCTGCGCGTGACAGCCCGCGCGGGGTCCACTGCCAGGTCCACTGCCAGGTCCACGGCCAGGTCCACTGGCACGTCCGCCAGGTCCGCCTGCCAGGTCCGGCTGCCAGGTCGCGCGACTCAGCCGCTGTCACTCGGAGGGAGCGCGCCGGCGCGCTGGAACGGACATTTCCGTGCGGTCCCCGGCGCTTACGGCCGAGCGCTTCCGCGTCGAGCGGTGGCGACGTTCATGGTAGCCTCCCGGGCCCATGAGCACGCTGAGCAAAGACACCCTCCAGAGCGCCGCCAACATCGCCCGAGGCCTCGCCATCGACGCCGTGCACGCGAGCCAGAGCGGGCACCTCGGCCTGCCCCTCGGCTGCGCCGAGATCGGCGCCGTGCTCTACGGGCACGCGCTCCAGCATTGCCCCACTCACCCGGAGTGGCTCAATCGCGACCGCTTCGTGCTCTCGGCCGGCCACGGCTCGATGTTCCTCTACGCGTGGCTCCACCTCTCCGGCTACCCGGAGATGACCCTCGACGAGGTGAAGCGCTTCCGCCAGCTCGACTCGAAGACGCCCGGGCATCCCGAGCTCATGCACAAGCCAGACGGGGTGGAGACCACCACGGGGCCGCTCGGGCAGGGGATCGCGAACGCCGTCGGGATGGCGCTCTCCGAGAAGATGGCGGCCGCGCGCTTCAACACGCCGGAGCACCGCATCTTCGATCATCACGTGATCTGCCTCGCCGGCGACGGCTGCATGCAGGAGGGGGTCGCGCTCGAAGCGATGGAGTTCGCGGGCCACCAGAAGCTCGACAACTTCATCCTGATTTACGACGCCAACGCCGTGACGCTCGACGCGATGGCCGACGCGACGCAGAGCCTCGACCCCAAGCTGCGCGCCGAGGCGCTCGGCTACGACGTCCAAGCGGTCGACGGCCACGACATGGCGGCCCTGAACGAGGCGCTGCTCGTCGCGAAGAAGGCCGAAGGCAAGCCGCAGCTCATCATCGCGACGACGACGATCGGCAAAGGCATCCCCGAGGTCGCCGGGACCCAGAAGGCCCACGGCGAGGGCGGCGCGAAGTTCGGCGAGGCCGCGCGCAAGAACCTCGGGCTCCCGGCCGAGCACTTCTTCGTCTCGCCCGAGGTGACAGCCTACTTCGCGACGCAGCTCGCGGCGTGCGAGGCCGCGTACGGCGCCTGGAACGAGACCTTCGCCGCGTGGCGCGCGAAGAACCCGGAGCTCGCGGATCTGCTCGCCACGTCGCGCGCCTTCACCTCGATGGGCGCGCCGAAGGACGCCGACACCGCGGCGCTTCTCGCGAGCGTCCCCGAGTTCCCGCTCGACAGCAAGATCGCCACCCGCAAGGCGGGCCAAGACGTGCTCCAGCCGCTCGCAAAGACGCACCCGCTGTTGATCGGCGGCAGCGCCGACCTCTACGGCTCCACGCTCAACTACATCGGTGATCTGAAGACCGCCGGCGACGACTTCACGCCCGAGCGTCGCGCGGGTCGCAACATTCGCTTCGGGATCCGCGAACACGCCATGTGCTCGATCATGAACGGGATCGCCGCGCACGGGATCTTCCGCCCGAGCGGCGCCACGTTCCTCGTGTTCGCCGACTACTGCCGGCCCGCGCTTCGCATCGCCGCCCTCAGCCACTTGGCGCCGATCTACGTCTTCACGCACGACAGCGTCGCCGTCGGAGAAGACGGTCCGACGCACGAGCCTGTCGAGACGATCCCCGGCCTCCGCCTCATTCCGAACTTCGACGTGGTGCGCCCCGCCGATCCCGAAGAGACGGCAGGCGCGTTCGTGGCCGCGCTCTCGCGCGTCGAAGGGCCCACGCTCCTCGCGCTCTCCCGGCAGGCGGTGCCGCTTCTCACCGAGATCCCCGTGCAGACGCGGCGGGAAGGCGTGCTGAAGGGCGGATACATCGCGAAGAGGGAGACGGCGCCGCTCGACCTCATTCTGCTCTCCGCCGGCAGCGAGCTTCAGCACGCGATGAAGGCCGCGGAGACGCTCGGCGCGGGGACCCGGGTCGTGAGCATGCCCTGTTTCTCGCGCTTCGACAGGCAGCCGCAAACCTACAAGGACGAAGTGCTCCCGCGGTCGTGCCGCCGCCGGGTGGCCATCGAGGCGACCGTCTCGAGCACGTGGGCCAAGTACGTCGGCCTCGACGGCGTGTGCCTCGGCATCGACAGGTTCGGCATGTCGGCGCCGGGCGCGGTCGTCATGAAGCAGCTCGGAATGACCGCCGACCACGTGGTCACAGCCGCGCGCAGTCTGTAGCTCGCGCCGCCCGAAGACGCTCACCGACTCCGGCACGTTCGTGTCGACGGCGCCAATGAGCGACAACCGCCAAGATCGGTGTCCTCGTAGTAGATCTGCACGGTATGGGACGCGGACTGCACGCGGCGACCCTCCCAGGGCCACGCGCTCGGCGCGCGCGAGACTACCCTACAGACCATCTCCCCCGGCGGGGCCGCCCTTGTAGAGCTCCCTCACCCACCCGGACACGCCTAGCGTGCCGAGGAGCTTCTGGAACGCCATGTTCAGCTTGCGGTGGGCCCCTACCCCGATCCGCGCGCCAAGCTCCTCCCGGTCCTGGGCCAGGAACTTCCCGTCGCGGCGCCAATGTCGCTGCTGGTCGAGCGCGGAGAAGTGCACCGCGGGCGCTGACGGAATCGAGACGCTCACGTGGGCAAAGGGGTAGTCGTCCGTCCACACGTGTCCGTCGACGTAGCTCTGCGTCGTGTCGAGGGGGCGCGCGGCGAGCGCGGCCAGAAACTCGTCCACCGTCGCGGCGTCGATGCGCCCTTGCCGTCGCGTCGCCTTGCGGTCGTGCTCGCAAGCGCAGGTCTGCTGGACGCGGCATGTGCAAGACGGCATGTCTTCCGTGAGGACGACGTAGGGATCGCGGGCCGGGGCGCCGATACCCGAGGAGAGCGTGGACACCTTCGCCACGTACGTGAAGCCGGTGCCCGAGCGCTGGAGCGCGATGACGGCGGCGTGGCTCAGGCCGAGGCCATTCCACGTGTCGTGGAGCACCAACGCCGTCGCTCTCCGCACATCCACGGCGTGGCGACCGACCGGGCCCAAATAGACCGTGCTCACGCCCGGCGCGCTCGGCGGGCTCGGCTCGCTCGAGGCGCTCGAGGCGCTCGGCGCGACCAACGGGCGCGGGCTGCTCACGGGGCCAGGCGGGCTCGAGGGGCTCGGGGCGGCCGGCGGCGCGGACGGCTCCTCGGCCACGCTCGGGCCGCGGACGGACGGCGCGGCGGGGGCGACCGCACCCTCGCTCTTGGTGGGGGGCCCTGGAGCGCTGGCCCTTTGGCAGCTCGCGACCAGGAGCCCCGCGACGACGAGAGCCAGCGAGCGCATCGGGGTTCAGTTCTCCGGCACCGGGATGCCGGTCGTCGCGGGATCGAGGAGGCTGCCGATGTTGTTCACGAGCGCGTCGCGGGCCGCGAGCTGCCCCGTCTTGCCGGTGAAGCGCCACTCGAGAAACTTCACGATCGACGAGTGGTCCATCACCACGTGCGACACGTAGTTCTTGCGGGCGAACGGCCCAATCGCGAGGATCGGGACGCGCGTGCCGAGCGGCTCGTTGTCGGCCGCGCTCGGGCCTCCAGGCGGTGCGACGTGGTCGAAGTACCCTCCTCCCTCGTCCCACGTGAGCAAGATGAGCGTGTTCTTGCCATACGGTGAAGCGAGAATGCGCTTGATGACCGCGTCGGTCCAGCCCACGCCGAGCGTGATTTTCGTGCCGTATCCCGGGTGCTCGGTGTGGTACCCAATCGACTTCACGTAAGAGACTTCGGGGAGGTCTCCCGCTTCGAGATCGATGGTGAAGTCCTCCCAGTCGTGGAGGAACGCGGGGTTGTCGGTGAACTGCCGGTAGTAGTTGAACGGGACGTCCGAGGGATCGTAGGCGCACGGGTAGATGGCGTAGAGCGGGTTCAGGCTCTTGCAGTCGGGCGGGTCCTTGGGGCACGGGGTCGCGTCCCGCATGAGCTTGTACCCCTCCGCGTAGAAGCTCACGCGATGCCCTTCGTCGAGGACCAGGTCGGCGATCGTGGTTTGCCCGGAGAACTGCCGCTTGGTGACGAGCGGTCGGCACCCTTGCCCGATGGCGTCGGGGAAGAGATCGTTGTCGATGAACACCTTTCGCGCGACCGCGAAGTACATGTTGTTCGACGACGTCTGACCGATGATCGACTGAAAGTAGCGGTCCCCCATCGCGTAGCTCTGCGCGAGCGCGTGGTACGGCGCGATCACCGAGTCCGGGGCGATGGCGAAGTTCTTTCGGCTCGAGCAGTTCGCGCCGGTGACGAAGCGGTCCATCTTTCCGCCGTTCATCTCGGCGGCCTCGCACGCGTACGAGTGATCCGGATCGTAGTCCGCGTTCGCCGCGTCATCCAGGACCCGAGGCGTGGCGCCCGAGGGTTCCTTCTCGGGGGCGGCCTCGCAGCACGCCGGCCCGGTCGTACACGTCGGGTTCGACCCCGGCGCCGCCTTGCAGTAGCGCCCGAAGTACGTGTCGAACGTGTGGTTCTCCTGCATGATGATCACGACGTGCTCGATGTTCGACTTGGGAGGGACCGGCGGCAGGGCGGGGCCTCCGTCGCGTGGAGCGGCGGCGTCGAGCTGTGTCGGGTCGGGAGCCCCCGTCGGCAGCCCGGTGAGGGGATCGATCGGGTCCTCCGTGCCCCCGCCGGCGTCCGAGCCGCAGGCGGTCAGCGCCGACAACGTGCCGGCCAGGAGGAGGGGAAGGACCCGTCCGCGGGAGGGGATCGGCGCTCGCATCGCTGCTCAGCGTAGCACCGGAGTGAGAGGGAGCAGGTCGCTCGCATCGCTCCCTCGAAACTCCGCGGCGGGTCGTCTACTCTCTCCAGCATGCGAAGGGCCCATGCCACAGCCGTGAGCCTTTGCCTCCTCGGGCTCGGCTGCTCGTCGTCGGATCCCCCTCCGCCCGGCGGCGGTGGAGGCGGTGGAGGCGACAGAGACACCGTGTTCGTCGCGCCCGATGGGGTCGACACCAACCCGGGCACGAAAGACGCGCCGGTCGCCACGGTTCGAGCGGCGATGCGGTTGGCGGGCTTCGCCAAGCGACCGCGCGTCGTGCTCGCCGAAGGAAAATACACCGAGAGCGCCCCGCTCGTGTGGGTCGACGGCGTGACCGTCGTGGGGGGCTTCTCGCGGTCCACGTGGGCGCGCGGCGAGGGGACCTCCGAGCTCAGCGGGGCCACCCTCGCGGTGGTCGCCACCCGCCTCACGCAGGGCGGGACGCTCGCGCACGTGGTTATTCGGGCCAAGGGCGCCGCGTCGCCCGACCAGCCCTCGGTGGCGCTGTGGGTGAGCGATCTGCCGGAGGGCAAGGCGTTTCGCGTCGAGGATGGCAGCGCGCTCTACGCCGGCGCAGGCGGCGATGGTGCGCCCGGGGCCGACGCTCGCTCTCCAGGGGCTCTCGATGGCGCTCGCGGCGGTGACGGCCGCCCAGGAAGCGTCGACGGCGAGATCGATCCCGGCACGGGAGGGAGCGGCGGCCGAAACCCTTCGTGCCCCGAGGCCAACGGCGGCTCGGGCGGCTCGGGCGGACACAACTACAGCGGCTTTCGGGGCCTCGATGGGCGGCCGTCCGCCGGCGGTGTCGCGGGCGGCAAGGGCGCCGACGCGAACGGGTGCACCGCCCGCGACGGGACCTCGGCCGTGGCCAAGGCGGCGCCCGGCGGTGCAGGGGCCGCGGGAGCTGGGGCTGGAGATCTCGGCGAGTGGGACGAGGCGGCGTTTCGCTATGTCCCTCCGGCCGCGCAGCCCGGGACACCAGGTCAGCCCGGGCAGGGTGGCGGCGGCGGTGGCGGCGGCTCGGGTCAGTCGGGGACGTTCTGCAACGACGGCGCCGGGGGTGGGGGTGGCGGCGGCGGCGCCGGAGGATGCGGCGGTCTCGGCGGCGCAGGAGGCGGGAGCGGTGGACCAAGCGTCGCGCTGCTGGTGCTGAAGGCCACCGTCGTGGTCGACGGCGCGAAGCTGGCGACCGAGCGTGGCGGAGCGGGCGGCCAAGGCGGGGCGGGGGAGGCTGGCGGTGAAGGCGGTGCCGCTGGAGCAGGCGCCACCCAGGGCGCGCCGGAGATCGGGCGCGGCGCCAAGGGTGAGGCCGGCGCATCGGGCGGCTCGGGCGGTCGCGGGGGATCGGGGAGCGGCGGTCCCAGCGTAGGGCTCTGGGTGCTCTCCGGAAATGTGCAAACTGCATCTGTGCAGTTCGAAGTGGGTCCCGGCGGGTCCGCTGGCGGGGCCGCCGGTTTGCCGGGGCGTCGCGCCGAGCGGCTTTGAGAGTCGGGTCGCGGACCGGCTCGCGCACGCCGGTCCGCTCGTTGATAGGCTGTCTCGTTTAGGGCTCGACGAAATCCGGCTTGAACACCTTGCTCGCGAGCCCCTTCCACTTCTGGCCTAGGGTGGGGTCCTTGAAGATGGCCTTGTGTCGGATCGGGCGACCCTTGAGCGCCGCGGCGTCGGCCTCGAGGGCGAGGCCGCCCGGGGCGCTCTCCCGCTTGACGACGCGAAATGCCTGCGTCGGCTCCTGGTCGGATTTGGGCAAGAACAGGACGAGGTCGTATCGGCCGTCGTTGTCGGTGTCGTAGTACACCCACGTCAGCGCGCCCGTCGGCGAGAGGTGGCGCACGAAGGCGACCTCCGCATCGAACTTCCCGTCGGCGACGACCTTCTGCACATCGGTCTTGGGTCCGATCTTCGAGCTCCTGTCGACGTCGAACAGCTCCACGATCCACGGGAAGGACGAGCTCTCGATCATCATGCCTTCCGGCAGCCCCTTGACCTCCTTCGTGTGGAACCGCGCGCGCGGCGGGATCGTCGCCGGCAGAGAGCCGAGCGCTTCGTCGTCGGCCACGTCGGAGCTCACGCTGCGCAGGGCCTGCGTGGCGCGCGGGAACCCGATGAGGCCGGGGCGGAAGACCTTTCGGCCCACGTGGTCGGGCGCGGGCCTTGGGGCTCCCGAGCCGCCGATCGACCAAGCGGCCGTCGTGATCATCCCGGTGGAGTCGCCCCCCTTCGAGTTGAGCGCGAGGTCGAACTTGGAGTCGTTGTCGGTGTCGTACATGGCCCAGACGGACGAGCCTTGCGCGATGACGGCGATTTCGGCGTCGATCTTCTTCGCCTTCACGAGGTCGTCGACGGAGTCGCCGGGCTTGAGCCGGCCGAGGGTGTCCTCGTCGGCGTCGATCAAGACCCCGCGACTGAAGGCGCCGCGCACCGCCGCGAGATCCGGCTTCCCGTTGTCGTCCGTGTCGACCGCGCGACCGGTGGAGCCACCCGAGGACAGCGGATCGGGCACCGAGCCTGCTCCCTCCCCGAGCGCCAGAACTCGGGCGGAGACGTACTTCGTTCCGCCGATCGCGGTCGCGATCTTGCCGAGGCGCGCGTGCAGGGTCGGGTCCTTGATGAGCCTCCCACTGAGGTCGTGTTTGGGGAGGATCTCTTTGTCCTCCTTGAGGCGTCCGTCGGCGGCGATTTGATACGCCGACTCCGGTACGCCGTCGTCGTCCTTGTCGACGAGGAGGACGTCCAAGCGACCGTCGTTGTCCGTGTCGTACCAAATGTAGGTGGTGTCACGGAGAGTCATCATCGCGACCTCGGCGTCGAACGTCTGGCTCGGCGGGCCATTTCCCTTGAAGTGGGACTGGTCGAGATCGATGAGGAGCGACATGCGATCGGAGCCCCCGAACATGCCCCCTCCGCCGCCCTTCGCCACGAGCGACTCGTTCGTCCCATCGAGGTCGAGGTCCTCGAAGGTCGGATCGAACCCGCCATCGCAGAAAGGATCGGGGAGAATGGGCACGCCGGAGTCGCCGAACTTGGCGGCGAAATCACGCACCTCTTCGAGGTGGACGTGGAACGAAGCGGTCGCGAGATCGGCGGAGATGCTCTGATTCAGCCCGACGAGCTCGCCCGCCATGTTCACCAGCGGACCGCCGCTGTCGCCGTGAGTGATGGCGCAGTCGGTCTGAACGGCCAAGCCCTGGGTCTTCGACGCCAGCGCGTCCTTCATCTGTCTTTTCTGCTCTTCACAGCTCTTCTTCTGCTTCGTCGCTTGTTCCGCGCTGGCGGCTGGATCGGGGTGCGAGCAGTCGACCCCGGCGATGATGCTCGAGTCTTCTTGGCGCTCGCCGATGCTCGCCACGTTGCAAGTCTTGGCGGCCCACAAAAAGCCGATCCCGGCGTGGCCAATCGACATCACCTTCTCGGCGATTTGAGGTGCGCTCTTCGCGAGCTTCGCGGCCACGAGCTTGGGAGGCGTGCCCTTCAGCTTGACGATCGCGAGGTCGCGCACCGGGTCGACCTTCACGACCACGGCCTCGTAGCTCTTCGCCTGCCGATTCATACGACCGGTCGGGGTGAGGTCACCAAACGTCACGTCGACCTCGACGATGAAGTCCTTCTTTCGTCCGTCCGCGACGACGTGGTAATTCGTAAGCACGTACCCGCTCGGGTCGATCACGACTCCGGTGCCGAAGCCCCGCCCTGCGCTCACGAGCGCGGTCGACGGGGCCACGACGCGATAGGCCTGGTTGCTGGCGAGGCGGGTGCTGGCCGCGAGGCTCGTCGGGGGGGGCGCCTCTCCCACATCTTCGGGCGTGGTCACGACCGCGGGCGCATCGACGTGCCCGAGGAGCTTGGCGAGCTTCATCCGCGCCGCGCACGTCCGTGGCACGATGACCTCCCGGACCTCGACCGGAGGCTTCACGCTTGGCGCGGCCGTCGCGACCGCTTTCATGGGCGTCGCCGGCCTCCCGCCGCACGCGACAAAAGCGAACGAAGGAACCGCGACGACTCCCATCCAGCGCACGATCGTCCTCTTCTTCATTCGCTCTCCCTCTTCTCTTCGCCCGAGCGTATCACCGCCGCTGGCGTTGGGAGGCGCTCCGACCGAGCGCGCCACGGCCCGTCTGCGGGGCCCATGCTCGGGTCCGCGAGGCGAGAGGACGCCTGCAGCGAAGCGTCCCCCGGTCACGCCCCGGTCTCTTCGGCGCACGGCCGCGCCCGGACCGGGGACCCTCGCGGTCGTCCTGCTCAGCGCCAGGCGGCCAAGTACTTGTCCACGAACTCGGTGGAGCGGTCGATGCGCATGTACCCCTCTCTTGTGCGCTCCACCCCCTTGTTCGAGGGATCCGCGCTCCCGCGAACCGTGCCGACGATCTTCCCCTCGCAAATGAGCGGACCGCCCGAGTCTCCGCTCGTCGCGATGCCCGTCACCCATCGCGCGACGACCTCGGTGTCGTCGACCGACTCGATCCAGCTCCGCGCCGAACGGCGGCTCCCGGCCGTCCACGCGCCTGGCTTCCCGTCTGGCTCGAGGTGCGCGCCGAAGCCGACGGCGACGCAGATGTCTCCCACGAGCGGGTTGTAGAGGCCCCAGAGGAGCCTCAGATCCCCGACGTAGCGCGCTACGGGGACGACGTCCGTAATCGGCGTCGCGAGGTGAACGACCGCCACGTCGAGCCTCCCGGGGCAGCCCTCGGGCAGGGGAGCGGCGTAGCAAGGGTGGATCACGTGCTCCTTCACCGCGACCGATCGGAGCGCAGCCGCCGCTGGGCTCACTCCGGCGCGGACGGTGCCGAAGAAGAAGGTGTCCGGCTTGCCGAGCGCGACGTGGGCCGCGGTGAGCACCACGTTCGGGGCGATGAGCACACCGGAGCCAAAGTTCTTCGAAGGGAAGCGCAACATCCCGACCGCCGGATAGTTGCGCTCGACCTTGCCGCCGTTGATGGCCTCCTCGCCGCTCTCGGCCTCGGCCCCTGCCGGCTCGTCGACCACCTGCGCGGAGCAAGCGAGCGACGTCGCGAGGGCGAGGACGAGTGGGAGGCGCCACGACCAAACATTTCCCATCTCACGAAAACTACATCGGGTTCGCGCCGACCTCAATCCGCTCTGGAGGGCCACCCCGAACAGACGAGTGTAGTATGCATTGAATGGGGAGGCGATGCCTCGCGGCGATGGCTGGATCATCCGCGCCGTCGCCGCGCGAGCAGACCGCGTACACCACGTCCTTGCCAACGCCGACCCAACCTCCGGCGGGGTGCACCTTACCCGAGGTCGCGGTTGTTCGTCGCGAACGCCACGCAGCTCCTCGGGAACGCGCAGTCGGCGTCACGGTTGCAGACCTCTCGTCGGGTTGGCTCCGTTGGTGCGTATCAGCGTGGTGTTGGGGATACGAGCCCCGAGGACGCGGGGGGCGGGGCGGGATCCCAGTGCTCCACGACGCCGCTGCCAATCAGCTGGTCGCGCCAGGCGTAGGGCCCTGTCGTGGCGACAACCGTGACGCCGGAGAGGACGGTGCTCGTCAGCCCGCCCACCGGAGCCTCACGGGCACTCTTGGCCGAGCGGGGCGCGCGCGACGCCGCAGTAGAGGAAGCCGCCGCCGACCGAGCGCGTGAGCAGGATGATGGTGTCGGCGCGGGTGTCGGCCCCGATGGTGGGCACGATGCGCGCCACCGCGTCCGCGTTCGCCTGCGTGGCGGTCATCACGTGCATGACCTGCTTGACCCACTTGTCGGCTGGCGTGACCCGCGCGGTCGAGGCCTTGATGTTCTCGAGCTTCCTCTCGAGCGACGTCTTGATCTCGGCTTCGGTGGGCTGCGGCTGGTTCGACGGCTTGTAGACGCGCAGCGGGTTGACCCCCACCTTCTTGCCGCCGATCTCGACGAGCAGATCCGTGATGCTCGCCTGGCCGCCGTCGGGGGGCGGGCCGTACACGATCTGCGTCTCGGTCTTGAGCAGCTTCGCGCCGTCGCAGTGGTGGAGGATCTCGAAGCTCATCACCTCGGACTCCTTCGAGCTACCCCCTGCGTTCGGGTCGTCGAAGACGGTGTCGCCCCCGTCGGAGAGGAACGCCTTGTCGAAGACCTGGCCCGCCGCAAAGGAGATGGTGTTGCTCAGGAACGACGGGGTGGCCTTGCCCACCTCGCCCCGCACGAGCCCGCAGGCGCCGCTCAGCGCGCCGAGGCCCGCGTACGTCACCCCGGCGTCGGGGCCGGAGTCGGGGCGCGGGGGCGCGCCGTCCGGCGCGGGGGCCGCGTCGGTGGCGGGGGCGCCGTCGGGATCGGCCGGAGCGGCATCGCGCGGCCCGGCGTCGCGCGCGGCGGTCGCGTCGGCCTCCGTGGTGACGACGTCTTCGCCGCTGCACGCGGCGATCGAGAGCGAGGCGACGAGGCCGAGCCACGCGGGCACGCGGAGGAGGCGAAAGCGCATAGCGGTCAGCCTAGCCGCAAGGGCGGCGTAGGTGTAGCGCTTGCTACAGGGCAGGGAAGGCGAGTCCCCTGGAGTCGTGGTTCGTATCAGAAGTCCGGTCTTCGGTGTCATGCCGAGGAGCGATGGGGTGCCCCGTTTTCGGCGGCGGCGGGCCCGTCCTCAACTCGGACGTCGTTCCGCGCGGTGGAGGCGGCGCTTTGCGCTCAGGGGACTGTGGTTTCGGGGGCGACCGCGCGAGAACGCCGACCCTCGAACATGAGTATCCTCCCACCGCCGCCGAAAACGGGACACCCCCTCGCTCCCTTGTGGCGAAAGGCCGAGCCGCGCGACTTCTGGAAGGGATCACGCTTCCAGGAGACTAGCTAGCAGCAGTAGGACTCGTCGTCGCGCCTCGCACGGCTCGCAACTCGGACTCGGCGAAAATCCTCGGTCATCAAGCGGTTCGGCGCTCTAGTTCCCGACGCGGAAGCGGTAGTTCTTCGCGCCCTGCGAATCGTACTCGCTGCAGCCGAAGACGTCGATGGCGTCGACCGCTTCGCGTGTCCCTTTCGCGTCGACCGCGCGGCCGGTGTCGAAGGTCTGGATCGCGCCGCCGTTCAGCTGCGCGCTTCCTCGCACCGCCCAGGCCTGAGCGCCGGCGCGCGAGTCCCTGCACTTCGGCAGGCGCGCGTCCTCAGCGCGCACGGACACCTTTCCGCCGGCGTGGAGCTCGCCCTTCGCCTCGACCTCGCCGTTCGCGCGAAACACCAGGGTGGCGTCGCTGCCCGGGTGCGGGCCCGAGACCTTCACGTGGTAGTTCTGGGAGTACTGCGAGGCGTACGCCTGGCACCCGCCGAGGCTCGTGACCTCGAACCACACCGCGAGATCTCCGCCTTCGGTGAGCGGGATGCGTCCGTCGACCGTGCCGGTCGCGTCGCCGCTCGAGGGAATCTTCGACGAGAGGTCGACGTGCGCCACCTCGCCGCCGTTGCGCTGGTAGTGCCCCGTGAGGGCCCAGCAGTGGCCCACGTTGCTCGCACTATAGGGCGCGCGCAGCGGCCAAGGGCTCAGTTCGGCTGGATCGTCCGTTCCCCGCCTGCCACCCTCCTGCCACCCTCGCCGCGGTCGGTGGCATGCTCCCCGCCTTCCTTCGTCGGCTCGCCGGGCGCAGCGTGAGCCCGCCGCCGAAACCACCCCCAACCCCCCGTAACCCTTCTCAGTTCCAGCGCGTGGATTCGAACCACGATAAGCGGAATCAAAATCCGCTGTCCTGCCATTAGACGACGCCGGAGAACGCGGGGAAGCTAGCTTTCCTGGCCGGGAAAGGCAACCCGCCGGCCTCGCCGGGGCCGCGCGGTGGTCGAGCGCGTGGTCAGCCGTCGAGCACCTTGAGCCGCCGGCCGTCGAGGAGCTTGCGGCTGCCCTCCATCTCGGGCGTCTTCACGTACCGGGCCGCCTCGGTCGCTTCGGGGGAGGTCGCGTCCCACCGCGTGACGCCTTCGGGGAGCGGCCCTGGGAGCATCGGCTGCACCGTGCGCTCGAGGAGCTGGAAGTCGTGGCGCACCGAGAGGCTGAGCGGGAGCCCGCGCTCGGGCCCTCGTGCCTTGAACCACGCGCGGGCCGCGTTCACGTTCTGGATGAGCACCCAGTGCTGCGGGTCCTCCTTCGCCGCACGCGAGAACAGGTCCATCATCGCGTCCAAGTCGCCGCGCGCCTTCGCGAAGCACGCGAGGTGGTTGTACGCGAGGCCAGGGCACGGGTAGCCGAGCTCGAGCGCCCGGCGGACGTGGCGCTCGGCGAGGTCGAGCTCGCCGGCCTCGTAGTAGGCCGCGCCGAGGTCCATGTGCGCGGCGTGGTGGTCGCCGAGGCGCGCGAGGATGGCCTCGTACTCGGCCACGCCGTCGCGGTGCCCCACCTGAAGCCCGCTGTGCTCCGCGAACCACGCGTTCAGCGTCTCCAGGGTCTCGGCGTCGGCGTCGAACGGCGCCTTGTACTCTTGAAACGTGTCTGTGAAGTACACGTTTCTGTCGAGCCACCCGGCGCGCTCGGCGTCGTGGAAGTCGCGCGTGCCGGGGTAGATGGAGAGGCACGCGAAGATGTACTCGTGGGGCGAGGCGCGCTTCAGGAAACGCAGGGTCTCGGCGAAGGTCGCGCGGGTCTCGCCGCGGTTGCCGAGCATCATGAAGTACCGCACCTTGAGGCCGTAGCTCTTCGCGAGCCGGGTCGACGCGAGGATCTCCTCGACCGTGATCTTCTTGTCGATGCCGTCGAGGATGGCTTGCGAGCCGCTCTCCACGCCGAGCGAGATGCGCTCGCACCCGGCGAGGCGCATCTCGCGGAGCAGCTCGTCCGAGAGTACGTCGACCCGCGTGTCGCAGCTCCACAACAGCGACACCTCGCGCTCGCGCATGGCGCGGCACAGGGCGAGCACGCGCTTCTCGTTCGTGGTGAAGGTGTCGTCCTTGATCTGGAGCATCTTCACCGGCAGTTTCTCTGCGGCCGCCTGCATCGCCGACACCACGTAGTCGAGCGAGTTGGCGCGGAAGCCGCGGCCCCACGACGACTCGGCGCCGCAGAAGGTGCAGCTCCACGGGCACCCTCGCGAGGTCATCAAGATGTGCGTGGCGTACGCGCGCTGCGGGCACGCGAGCTCGTCGATGTGCTGCACGTTGCGCCGCTCGGGCGCCGTGTGCACTCGGCCCTCGGGGTCGCGGTACACGGTGCCCGCGAGGCCGCGCGGGTCCTCGCCACGCGCGAGGGCGTCGACGAGCTCGAGGAACGTGACGTCGCTCTCGCCCACGCACACGGTGTCGACCGCGCCGTAGCTCGAGAGCAGCTCGGGCCCGAGCGGCGTCGCGTGGGGGCCGCCCACGACCACGTGGGCGCGCGGGTGGGCGCGCTTGATCGCCTCGGCGACGAGCTTCACGCCGCGCCGGTTCGCGGTCCAGCAGCTCATGCCCCACACGTCCGCCTCGAGCTCGGTCACCAGCGCCTCGACGTTGCTCCATGGAAAAGACGAGAGGTTGAGGGTTTTTACCTGATGCCCCGCGCGCGTCGCGCCCGCGCCGAGCGCCAGCAGGCCGTAGGGGATCTGGTAGAAATCGGCGTCGAGATCGCCGGGGCGGTACTCGGCTGGCGGGCCGCCCTCTACCGGCGTGACGGCCGCCTCGCCCTCCGCGGGGTGCTTCCACGGGGGCGGGTAGAGCAGGACGATCCGCATGGCGCCACTGTACCGCGCGCGCGCGCGCCCGCTATCGCGACGCAAGCACGTACGTCACGCGCGCGCCCGGACGCCGGCGCGCCACGTCTGGAAGAGCCCGTGCGCGACCAGCAGCACGCCGACCACGCCGATCGGGACGCCCACGAACACCGCCCGCGGATCGGCGAGCAGGAACAGCGCGAGGAACGCCGAGAACGCCGAGAGAACGGCGCCTGCCACGGCGTGCCTAGGCATGGGGTGCTCGCCCTCGCCGAGGGCCTCGGAGAGCTCCTTGAGCTCGGCGCGGAGCTCACTCACGCGCACCTCGAGCGCGCGCACCTCCTCGGCCAGGCGAGCCGCCTCGTCCTCGCCCTCGGTGCTGGCGCGCACCTCGGCGAGCTCGGCCTCCAGCCGCTCGACGCGCTCTTCCGCGGCCCGCTCTTCGTCACGGTAGGTCAATCGGAGCCCTCCGCGGGCTTACGAATCGACAGCCAGCCGACGCCGCCCGCGCTGCCGAGGCCGAGGAGCATCATGGTCGAGAACAGCCCGCGGAGCTTGTCGGCGAGCGACAGCCTCGTCGAGGCCGGGCGGCGGAGCCTGCCCAGGCCGTCCCCCACGGGATCGTGAGGGATCCAGCAGGGCACCGGGCGATCGGTGGGCGGCCCGGAGGTGCGGAACGAGCTGCTTGGGCGCGCCGCCGGGTAGGCGAGGGTGGTCTCGTCGTCGACCACGCGGCAGGTGGTCTCGACCCAGGTGAGCGGCGCGCGCACGACGCGCACCTGGAGCGCGAGCCCGACGCCGAAGGCCGCGATGCCGAGGAGCGCGAGCAGGAGCGCGGCGCCGTTCTGGACGCGCACCGGCGCGTGGGCCGCGCGTCGCCGGCGCGTGACCGCTCGCTCGAGCTCGCTCGCCTCCTTCTGCAGCTTCTTCACGCGGCCGCGCGTCGCCGCCAGAACGCGGGGCCCGTCGTGCGCGCGCCGACGAGCCTCGGAGAGCGACGCCTCGAGCTCCGCGATGCGCTGGTGGAGCGCGCCGAGCGGCTCGTCGGTCATGCGCCGAGTCTGCCCTAGCGCGCTCCCCCGGCCGAGCGATATCCGCGCCGCGCCCCGCCGGTCCCGCCTGCGCCGCGTTTTTCGGGCCTCGCCGCGCGCGGTCGTGCACAGTGCGCCCATGCCCGCCACGCTCGAAGGCCAGGTCCTTCGCGTCACCTTCGAGAGCGAGACCACAGGCTTTCGCGTGGTGCGCGTCGCGGTCGCGGAGCGACCCGAGCCGGTCACGGTGGTCGGCGTGTTCCCGCGCGTGTATTCGGGCGCCGACGTGCGCGTCACCGGCTCGTTCGAGCGTGACCCTACCCACGGCGAGCAGCTCCGCGCGGACGGCCTCACGGTGCTCGAGCCGAAGACCCTCGACGGGCTCGAGCGGTACCTCGGCTCGGGGATCGTGCAGGGCATCGGCCCCTCGTACGCGAAGCGCATCGTCGAGGCCTTCGGCACGTCCACTCTGCGCGTGCTCGACGAGAGCCCCGAGCGGCTCCACGAGGTCTCGGGGCTGGGCAAGCGCCGCGTCGAGGCGATCGCCCACGCGTGGCGTGACAACCGCGCCCTCCACGACGTGATGGTGTTCCTCCAGACCCACGGCGCGACGCCCGCGCTCGCCGCGCGCATCGTGCGGAGATACGGGCCGCGCGCCGCGCAGATCGTCGCCGACGAGCCGTATCGCCTCGCCCTCGAGGTCGCCGGCATCGGCTTCCTGACGGCCGACCGTATCGCCGCGTCCGTGGGGGTCGCGCGCGACGCACCGCTCCGCCACCAAGCCGGCCTCGTACACACGCTCCGGCAGGAGACCGATCGCGGTCACACGTTCACCGTGAGTGACGCGCTCTTCGAGGCGGCCCGCGAGCACCTCGGCCGCCGCGCCCTCGACGGCACCGACGACGACGCGCTCGAGCGCGCGCTCCACGCCCTCGTGGTGGCCGGCTACGTGGTCGTCGATCGCGGCGAAAATGACAGCAAGAACGTATACTTGATTGATCTGTTCGAGGCCGAGGCCCGCCTCGCGCGGCGCTTCGTGGCGCTCGCTCGCAGCGCGCCGGCGCGGCCGCTCGTGCTCACCGACGAGGCGGTCGCGCGCGTCGAGAAGAGCGCGGGGGTTCCCCTGTCGGAGGAGCAGCGCGAGGCGCTCGCCGCCGCGGCGCGCTCACCTGTGCTCGTCGTCACGGGCGGTCCGGGGGTGGGGAAGACCACGCTGCTCCGGGCCATCCTCGCGGTGTACCGCGAGGCGCGCCTCACCGTGCGGCTCGCGGCCCCGACCGGGCGCGCGGCGAAGCGCATGGCCGAGTCGTCCGGCGGCGAGGCGACCACGCTGCACAGGCTGCTCGAGGTCGACCCGAAGACCGGCCAGTTCAAGCGCGACGAGCGCGCGCCGCTCGAGGGCGACGCCTTCGTCGTCGACGAGACCAGCATGGTGGACGTGCGCCTCGCCGACGCGCTCCTCCGCGCGGTGCCCGACGGGCGCCGGCTCGTGCTGCTCGGGGACGTGGATCAGCTCCCCAGCGTAGGGCCCGGCGCCGTGCTCTACGACGTCATCGCGTCGGGCGTCGTGCCCGTGGTGCGCCTCACCCAGATCTTTCGTCAGAGCGCGACGAGCAAGATCGTGCTGGCGGCGCACGCCATCAACCAGGGCGAGGCGCCGGAGTCCGCCAAGCGCGGCGAGGAGTCCGACTTCTTCGTCATAGCCTCGCGGGACGCGAAGACCACGCTGGAGCTCGTGCGCGAGCTGGTCCTGCGGCGCATCCCCGCGAAGTTCGGCCTCGACCCCACGCGCGACGTCCAGGTGCTCACGCCCATGAACCGCGGCCCGCTCGGTGCGCTCGCGCTCAACCAGGTGCTCCAGGCCGCGCTGAACCCGCCCCCCGCGGCGGGCTCGGCGGGGCTCGAGCGCCGCGGGCGCACCTTCCGCGCGGGCGACAAGGTCATGCAGCTGCGGAACGACTACGACAAGGCCGTGTTCAACGGCGACATGGGGGTCGTCGATCGCCTCCTGCCCGAGGGCGCGGGCCTCGTGGTGACCTACCCGGACCGCGAGGTGGAGTACGAGCTGTCGCACCTCGACGATCTCACGCTCGCCTATGCGTGTACAATACATAAATCGCAGGGCAGCGAGTACCCCGCGGTGGTCGTGCCGCTCTCGTCGTCGCACTTCGTGATGTTGGCCAAGAACCTCGTGTACACGGCGGTCACGCGGGGTCGGCGCCTCGTGGTGCTGGTCGCCGAGCCGCGCGCACTCGGGCTCGCCCTCTCCCCCGAGCGGTGGAGGGAGGAGCGCCGCGCGGGCCTCGGGCGGCGCCTCGTGCAGGAAGCCCGGCGGTAGAGCGAGACCTTTTGGAGGGATTCGGTACACTGGACGGGCTGCCCGCCACGAGAGCCCTCTCCGCGCGTGCGCGCCAAGAAAACCATGTTCCTGAAGCGCCTCATCGTTGGGCTGATCATAGGCGGAATCGCCGGCGCGATCGTGGCCGCGATCCTCGTGCAGGGGCTCGGCATGGCGGTCACCACGGGCGCGGGCGCCTTCGTGGCGTACCTCGCCGCCGCGGGCACCGGCGTGCTCACCGGCCTGGTCGCGGGCAAGCCCATCTGGGCGGCGGAGGGCCGCATCGAGGCGGGCCTCAAGGCGTTCTTCGGGATGCTGCTCGCGCTCGGCATGATGTTCGTCTTGCGCACCTGGGTGCACGTCGGCCTCGATCTCACCTCGCTCCGCGCGGGCTCGGGCAGCCTGGGCGATCTCCCCGCGGCGTACCTGCCGCTCATCGCCGGCCTGCTCGGCGGGTTCTTCGAGCTCGACAACTCCGGCGACGAGGCCAAGGAGGGCGAGGCGAAGGACGGCGCCAAGGTGCGCGTCGCGGCGTCGTCGGACGACGTTGACGCCGAGGAAGAGGTCGAGGACGAGCCCGCCCAGGCGAAGAAGCGGCGCTAGCCCATGGCGCCGGCGCGGGTGGCCTACTTCGCCGCGACCGTAGGGCTCTTCGCCGTGCCGGTGTGGAGCCTCGCGCGCGCGCCGCTCCCGCTCGGCCTGCTGCTCGGGTTGCTCCTCACGTACGGTGCGCTCACCACGCTCGGTGTGCTCTTCCTCGGTCTCCAGATGTACGTGGACGCGGTGATCCGTGGGCCGCGCGGCGCCCGCGGCCTTGTGCTCACGTTCGACGACGGCCCGCACCCGGTCCACACCCGCGCGGTGCTCGACGCGCTCGACGCGAAGTCCGTGCAGGGTACATTCTTCGTCATCGCGCGAAAGGCCGAGCAGCACCCCGAGCTCGTGCGCGAGATCGTGGCGCGCGGGCACGTGGTGGGGCTGCACTCGTACGCGCACGACCGCCTCTTCTCGCTGCGGTCGGCGAGCGCGGTGCGGCGCGATCTGACGCAGGGCATCGCGGCGCTGGAGGCCATGACGGGGGAGCGCCCGCGGCTCTTTCGGCCGCCGATCGGGCACACGAGCCCGATCATCGCGCGGGTCGTCGACGAGCTCGACCTCACGGTCGTTGGGTGGAGCGTGCGCGCGCGCGACGGGCTCGCGAGCACCACCCCGGCGGACGTGCTGCGCCGCGTGCTCCCCGGCGCAGAGGACGGCGCGATCGTGCTCCTCCACGACGCGGCGGAGCAGGGCGATCGCGAGCCCGCCGGAGTGCGCGCGCTGCCCTCGCTGCTCGACCGACTCGAGGCGGAGCGCATGCCGGTCGTGCCGCTCGAGGTGTTCCTCCGGGACGCGTGATCGCCGCTATTCGCTCTCGGCCGGGAGCGTGACGACGAAGCGCGCGCCCCCCTCGTAGGCCGGATCGAGCGTGATGGTGCCGCCGGCCGACTCCACGAGCCCACGACACACCGCGAGGCCGAGGCCCGTGCCTTGGCCAACGTCTTTCGTGGTGACGAAGGGCTCGAACACCCGCGAGGCCAGCGACGTCGGCACGCCCGGGCCCGTGTCCTCTACACGCACCTCGACGCGCTCGCCCGCGCTCCGCGCGAGCACCCGGATTTCGCGGGGTCCCTCGGCCGAGGCCACCGCGTCGGCGGCGTTCATCACGAGGTTCAGCAGCACCTGCAGCAGGCGTGACGCGGACATACCTACGCGTGGCGTGCCCTCCTCGACGCGCACGACGAGCGCCGCGTCCCGGAACGGACGCTGCGGGAGCGCGAGCGCCTCGAGATCCGCGAGTACGTCCTCGAGCCGCGCGCTCGCCCCGCGCTCGCTGGCCGCGGCGCTCGCTTCGGGCCGCGCGAAGTCGAGCAGATCCCGCAAGATGCCGTGAATGCGCTCGGTCTCGCGCTTCATGCGCGCGATGAAGTCCTGGCGCTCCTCCACGGGCAGCTCGGGGTCGGCCACGAGGTCGAGCATCGCGAGCACGGCGGTGAGCGGGTTGCCGATCTCGTGCGCGAGCCCCGCGGAGAGCCGCCCGACGCTGGCGAGCTGCTCGCTCCGTGCGAGCTGCGCGCGCGCCTCCGTGAGCGTCGTCGTCATGCGCGTGAGCTCTTCGACCTTCGCGCGGAGCGCCTGCTCGTCGTCGAGCAGCTTCGAGGCCATCGCGTCGACCGCGCGGCCGAGCTCGATGACCTCGCGAGCGCCACGCCGCGGCACCTCGAGCACGCGCGCACCTCGGGCCACGCGCTCGGCGGCGCCCGAGAGCTCTTCGATCGGGCGCACGAGCACGCGCGTGAGCACGAAGTAGGCGAACGCGAGCAGCGCGATCGCGAACACGAGCATGTAGAGTGCAACGACCTTCACGAGCGGCGCCGCGTTCACGGACTCCTCGTCGGTGGCCACGCGCACGACGACCGCGGCGGCTTTGGCGGGGAGGACGACGTCGAGGGCACGCCCGCGCGCGCCGTGGGCGGGCCGCGCGGACTCGCGGTAGGGGCGCGGCGGCGCCTCGAGCCGCGCGAGCTCGGCGAGCTCACCGGCCTCCACGACGCGCTGGCCGGAGAGGTCGAACACGGCGATCGCGCGGGCGCCGCCGCTGCCCACGTCGGCCGTCAGCACCGCGTCGAGATCGGCGAGCTGGCCCGTCTCGGTCGCGTGGGCCACGTGCGAGGCGACGGCGCGGCCGATCGAGTGGGCGGCGCGCTCGCGCGAGGCGAGCAGCGTCGCGCTGGTGACGCTCGCGATCGCGAAGAAGAGCGGCACGTAGGAGAGGAGCAGCACCCCGGCCAGCGAGAGCACGATCTGGAGGCGGAGGCCGGGGCCCTTGGCGGGTGTCACTCTCCAGAGACGCTACAGCCTTTCGCGCCCTCGCGCTGGCCGAGCGCGCCGCGGGCGCCTTGGCTACGTGAACGCGCGCGCCGCTTGGAACACGATCACCGCGAGCACGTAGGCGACCGCGTAGGTGTAGGCGAGCACGAACACGGGCCAGCGCAGGGTCTTCGTCTCGCGTCGGATCGCGGCCACCGTGCTCACGCACTGGCACGCGACGACGAAGAAGGCGAGCAGCGCGAGGGCGTTGGCCGTGCCATAACGTGGCGTCCCGTCTGGCTTTTTCGCGTCGCGAAGCTGGGCCGAGAGCGGCGACGGATCGTCCTCGTCGAGGTCCTCGAGGCCGAAGATGACGCCGAGGGTGCCCACCATGAGCTCGCGCGCGCCGAACGAGCCGATGAGGCCGACGTTGATGCGCCAGTCGAAGCCCGCCGGGCGCGTCACGGGCTCGAGCGCGTGCCCCACGGTGGCCGCGACCGAGCGCTCGATCGCGGTGGTCGCGTCGGGTCGCTGGAGCACGGTGGGCGCCGGCACCTTGAGCAGCACCCAGAGCACCGTCGACGCGACCACGATGGTGGTGCCGACGTCGCGGAGGAAACGTCGAGAGGCGCGCTGGGCCTTGCCGAGCACCACCCGCCACTCCGGGAGGCGGTAGCGGGGCAGCTCGAGCACGAGCGGCAGCGAGCGCCCCTTCGTGGCGGTGCGGCGCAGGGCCTGCGACGCGAGGAGGCCCGCGAGCACGCCCGCCGCGTAGAGCCCGAGGAACACGCCGGCGCGGAACACCGGCCCACGCGCGGCGAAGAACGTCGAAATCAGCAGCGCGTACGTGGGGATGCGCGCCGAACAGGTCATGAGCGGCAGCACGAGGATCGTGGTGAGGCGCTCGCGCGGATCGCGGACGATGCGCGTGGAGGAGATGGCCGGCACCGCGCACGCGTGCCCCATGAGGAGCGGCAGGAAGGCGCGGCCGCTGAGACCGAGGAGACGCAGCACGCGGTCGACCAAGAACGCGCCGCGCGACAGGTAGCCGCTCGCCTCGAGGAGATCGAGCGCGACGCTGAGCAGCACGATCTGCGGCATGAACGCGAGCACGGTGCCGGCGCCACTGAGCACGCCGTCGACGAGGAAGGACGAGACGAGGTTCTGCCCGAGGCGCGCCCCGAGCCGCGTGCGCGCGAACCCGAGCGCGGCGTCCATCGCGGCGCTGGCAGGGTCGGCCACGAGGAACACGATCGAGAAGAGCGCGCTCATGATCGCGAGGAAAATGAGGGGCCCCAGCACCGGGTGCATGAGGGTGCGGTCGGCGCGCTGGGTGAACCCTGCACCCTGCGTCTCGCGGGCCGGCGCGACCTCGAGCGCGAGGGCCGCGGGGTCGAAGTCCGCTCGCGGCGAGGCCGGCGCCCGGGTCGCGAGCAAGGCGAGGACGCGCTCGCGGCAGTCGGCGCGCCTCGCGCTCACGCCCAGCACCGGCACCCCGAGCTCGTCCTCGAGGCGCCGTTCGTCGAGGTGTCGACCGTCGCCTTCGAGGACGTCGATCTGGGTCACGACGAGATAGAGCGGCCACTGCGCCGCCGCCAGCTCTCGGGTGAGCCGGAGCCCGAGCGCGAGCTGCGAGCCGTCGAGCACCTGCACGAGGGCGAAGCCGGGCCGCGCGCTCTCTCGCTCGATGAACGCGCGCGCGACCCCCTCGTCGGTTTCGGGATCGTGCGCGGACTCGAGGGAGTAGAGCCCCGGCAAGTCGTAGAGCGTCGCCTCGCCCCCGCCGCTCAGCGCGACATTGGCTTCGAGCACGTCGACGGTGATCCCAGGGAAATTTCCGACGTTCGCGTGCCCGCCGGTGAGGACGTTGTAGAGCGAGCTCTTGCCCGAGTTCGGGCGCCCGACCAGGGCCACGCGGTGAAGCGCCGGCGCCGCGTCGCGGGTGACCGCGTCCTGGTGGCAGTCGGCCGTCATGGGTCGTCGGCGACCACGATTCCCTTGGCCAGCGGCGCGCCGAGCGCGAACTCGCCGCCGGCTTCGGTCGCGATGTGGAGCGGTCCGCCGAGCAGCGCGCGTCGAAGCACGGTCAGCGTCTCGCCGACGCCGATGCCCACGGCCGAGAGCCATGCCGCGTCGCCCGGATCGAGGCGCACCTCGACGACACGCCCAGAGGCGCCGTTCGCGAGCGAGTCGAGCGTACGCGCCGGCGCGCTGCGAGCTAGCGACGGGGGCGACGAGGGCGGTGGCACGCGCTCTCTCTTAGTACGAAACCCGCCCGCGCGATCAGGATGGCGATCGAGACGGCGGGCGGGCGCGCGCGGGTGACCGCGGGTCAGTGGATGCGCACTCCGAAGCACTCGCGCACGGCGCGGGCGATGCCGCCGCCTTCCTCGCTGGTCTCGGCGCACACGTCGGTGGCCACCTGCTTCACCGCCTCGGGCGCCTGCCCCATCGCGAACGCGCGGCCGCTCACGTTGAACATGGGCACGTCGTTCAGCCAGTCGCCCACGCAGACGGTCTCGGCCAAGCTGCAACCGTGGTGCTCCGCGAGCCACTCGAGGGCGGTGCCCTTGGTCCCGCCCGAGGCGCGCGCGATGAGCCCCCAGTTGCCGGGCACGCGCTTCACCGGGAACGCCGCCACCTGCGCGCGCCGCTTGCAGTCGCGCTGGATGTCGTCGACCGCGGAGGTGATCGCCGCCTCGGGCCCGAGCCCCACGACGGCGGTGAGGCCGGCCTGCGCCTTCCAGAGCCCGTGCTCCGACACGAGGGTCGCGCGCTGCATGTCGGCCGACCAGGTGCGGAGGTAGGGCAGGTAGCTCTCGCCGTCCCGGTCGTAGACGATGGCGTCGCCCGCGAACAGGAAGGTGGCGAGGTTGTTGCGGACGACGGCCTCGCGGAGCTTCTTTGCGCTCGCGCCACGGATGCCGTGGTGGACGAGGGTCTCGTCGTTCGAGACGCGCACCACGTGGCTCCCGTCGGCGCAGGCGACGGGCCCCTTGATGCCCACGATCTCGGCGCTCGTGCGGGTGCCCGAGTACAGCCGACCCGTGATGATGCTCACCGCCACGCCGCTGCGCATGAGCGCCTGCATGGCGCGCACGTCGCGCTCGTGAGGCTCGCCGTTGTGGTTCAACAGCGTGCCGTCAAGATCGACGGCCAAGAGCTTGTAGCCCTTGGCCGTCGCGCGTCGCCATCTGTCCCCCGACGCTGCCATTCCTCTTGTCATCCCTCGCCATCCCCCCGGCGATCGATCCCCCGGCTACCCCCGCTGCAGTCCCTGATCAGGGCGCTGCGGGGTAGACGGAGACCTTCTTCTGGGTCTTCGTGCGCCACTCGTATTTGACGACGCCGTCGATGAGCGAGAAGATCGTGAAGTCTTTCCCGAGGCCGGCGTTCTTGCCGGCGGCGAACGTGGAGCCGACCTGGCGGACGAGGATGCTACCTGCGGTGACCTTCTCGCCGCCGTACACCTTCACGCCGCGGCGCTGGGAGTTCGAATCGCGGCCGTTCCTGGTGCTGCCCGCGCCTTTTTTGTGAGCCATGGCGTTCTCCTCAGCCCTTGATGCTGGTGATTTGGAGGGTGGTGATGGGCTGGCGGTGGCCGGCCTTGCGGCGGTAGTTCTTCCGGCGGCGGAACTTGAAGACGATGATCTTCTCGCCGCGGCCCTGCCCGGTGATCTTGGCCTCGACCGAGGCGCCGGCCACCATGGGCTGGCCGATCTTCATCGAGTCGCCGCCGACGAGCAGGACCTCACTGAGGGTGACGACGTCGCCCACGCTGCCCGCGAGCTTCTCGACGCGGAGCGTGTCGCCCTGCGAGACCCGATATTGCTTTCCGCCCGTTCTGATAACCGCGTACATGGGGTGTCCCTCTTCTTGGGCCGACCGATGCGGAGGCGTTCTCCGACCGCGGCGGCGGGGTTTTCCGCATCAAGAAGCGACTTCCAGATGCGGGACGCGGGAGTATACGTACGGGGCGGCTCTTGTAAAGAGCAAAGGGAGGGCGGGCGCGGCCGCCGGTGAGGCGAGGCCGGGCGGAGTGGTCGGCGCGGGCGCGGGGTGAAAAGCCCGCGGGAGTTTGTCATACTGCGTGCTCCTCCCTGGTGGACGGGGCCACCCCTCGCTCACCCGTCCTCGAGAGCCCCCTGCCATGGTGCCCCGCATGCCCGCCCCGCGACTGTCCGCGTTCCTTCCCATCGCGCTCGCCGTCGCGCTCGGCGCCGGGGCGAGCGTGGCGTGCAGCAGCCAGGATCCGGGGGCCTACGAGATCGTGCCCCGGCGCACGGCGGGCCCGGTCGTGCTGCCCACCGGCACCGCCACGACTCCACCGCCCGGTGACGGCGGCGGCGGCGGCGGCGACGGGGGCCGCGACGGCGGCGGTGGCACGAGCGTGGTCTTCGACAAGCCGTACGCGGCGCCGGGCGCGCCCGACACGGCCACCATCGCGTCGAAGCACCCGAACGGCACGAACGGCCCCACCACCATCGCGATGGCCAAGACCACCGACTGCACGAGCTGCCACCGCATGGGCGGGACGGCGGCGGGCGCGATCTTTCTCATCGCTGGCGTCACCAAGCCGAACGCGGAGGTCGGCGTGAAGCTCACGGTGGGCGGCGGCAAGGTCGTGACCACCCGCGCCACGCAGGAGGGCTACTTCTACATCGAGAGCGGCGATTCCATTTCGGGCGCGAAGGTGTCGGTGCGCGACTCTCAGAGCAATTTCTCCGACATGGGCGGGCCGCTCGCGAGCGGCGCCTGCAACCAACCCGCGTGCCACGGCGGCACGCAGGGCGACGTGTTCAAGGGCAAGTAGGGCGCCGCTCGCGCTCGCGCCTTGCGGGGTGCCTCGGCCCTTCATCTCGCTCGTCGCGCGCATGTCGCGCGCATGTCGCGCACGTCGCGCGCACGTGGCGAGCGTGGCAGGCACGCAGGTCACCACCCCGCGCGCCTTTTCGTCCATACTCTCCCCATGGCGAAGGGCTACCTCGCGCTCGTCCTCCACGCGCACCTGCCGTTCGTGCGCCACCCGGAGCACGAGCGCCACCTCGAGGAGCGCTGGCTCTACGAGGCGCTCTTGGAGTGCTACCTGCCCATCGTCGAGGCGCTCGATCGCCTCCGCGACGGGGGCGTGCCTTACGCGCTTACGATGAGCCTCACGCCGCCGCTGGCGGCGATGCTCGGCGACGAGCTGTTGCGTGGGCGCTTCGGCGCCCACCTGAAGCGCCTCGAGGACCTGGCCGAGCAGGAGGCCACACGCGTGGGGGACGACCCCCGCTTCGCGCCGATCGTGGCGTTCTATCGCGCGCAGCTCGCGGGCGCGCGCGTCGTGTGGGAGCGGCACGGCGGGCGGGTCATCGACGCGCTGGTGAGCCACTGGGACTCCGGCGGCCTCGAGCTGCTCGCGTGCTCGGCGACCCACGCCTATCTCCCCGGCATGCTGCCCGCGCCGGAGGGCATTCGCCCGCAGCTCGAGCTCGGCATGCGCGGGTTCGAGGCGCTCACCGGCCGCCGCCCCGCCGGCGCCTGGCTCGCCGAGTGCGCGTACCATCCCGACCTCGACGACGCGCTCTCGCAAGCGGGTGTAAAATACACGATCCTCGACAGCCACGGCCTCGAGAACGCGGAGCCGCGCCCGCCGTTCGGTGTGCACGCGCCCATCCTCTCGCCCGGTGGGACGGCGTTCTTCGGGCGCGATCCCGAGTCGAGCCGGGTGGTGTGGTCGCGCAGCGAGGGCTACCCCGGCGACGTCTACTACCGCGATTTCTATCGCGATATCGGCTTCGACTTGGACGAGTCCGAGCTGGCCGGCGAGGTGGGGCCGTTCGGGGCCCGCGTCATGACCGGGCTCAAGTACTACCGAATCACGGGCGACACCGATCACAAGGAGCCCTACATGCCCGGCGAGGCCCGCGCGCGCGCGTGGGAGCACGCCGGCGACTTCGTGCGCGGTCGCAGGGCGCAGGTCGAGCGGCTGTGCGAGTCGGGCGCGACGGCCGGGACGCCTGTGGTCGTGGCGCCCTACGACGCCGAGCTGTTCGGGCACTGGTGGTTCGAGGGGCCGTGGTTCCTCGAGGCGATGTTCCGCAGGCTCGCCGAGGAAGAGCGCGCCTGCCCCGGCGTGCTCGAGGCCACCACCCTCGGCCACTACTTGGCGCGCGAGCCCACGTGCGCCGAGGCCACTCCGTGCGCCTCATCGTGGGGCGCGGGCGGGTACGGCGAGGTGTGGGTGGGGCCCGAGGCGGCGTGGACCTGGCGCCACGTGCACCACGCGACCCGCTGGGTGAAGGACCTGGTCGTGCAGCACCGCGAGGTGGACGGCGTACGGGGGCAGGCGCTCGATCAGCTCATCCGCGAGCTCCTGCTGCTCCAGTCGAGCGACTGGAACTTCATCCTGCGCACCGCCACCTCGATCGGCTACGCCGAGGCCCGCCTCCGCGCGCACACGCACCGGCTGCGCCACCTCGCGTACCTGCTCGACAAGGCCCAACTAGACGCCGACGACGTCGCCTTCATCGCCGACGTGGCCACCCGCGACAACCTGCTCGCGCCGCTGACGTCGAGCCAGCTCCGCTCGGTGTTCTGACTCCGCGCCGGCCTCGTGCGGGCTAGTCCCCTGGAGTCGTGGTTCGTATCAGAAGTCCGGTCTTCGGTGTCATGCCGAGGAGCGAGGGGGTGCCCCGTTTTCGGCGGCGGCGGGCCCGTCCTCAACTCGGTCGTCGTTCCGCGCGGTGGAGGCGGCGCTTTGCGCTCAGGGGGCAGTGGTTTCGGGTGTGACCGCGCGAGAACGCCGACCCTCGAACATGAGTATCCTCCCACCGCCGCCGAAAACGGGACACCCCCTCGCTCCCTTGTGGCGAAAGGCCGAGCCGCGCGACTTCTGGAAGGGATCACGCTTCCAGGGGACTAGTAGCAGCCCGTTGATAAACTCCCGTCGCCCGCGCGCCGCCGCATCGGCACGGGCTGCGTTGCGATCCTCCGGTGCCTGCTCACCTGCAAAAGCAGGCTCCGCGGGCTCCTCGGATCGCGCCTTGCCCGATGCCGCGCGGACGACGCGCGGGCTCGGTCCGTTTATCAACAGGCTGCTAGCTAGTGCTTGTATTCTGCAGGCTTTAGCGCGTGCCGTCGGAGGAGATCGTAGAAGTCGGTGCGGTTCCGGCCGGCCAGGCGCGCCGCGACGCTCACGTTCCCCGCCGCCCGGCGGAGCACTGCGGTCAGGTAGGCGCGCTCGAGCGCATCGCGCGCGTCTTTCAGCGGCGGCGGCTCGTCGCCGGCCTCGGACTCGAAGCGCTCGAACGCGCCGGCGAGCGCCGCGTCGAGGTCGACCACGGCGCGCGAGGGCGCGCTCGCGACGCCGATGCCCGGCAGGCGATCGAGCTCCACCTCGCCGCCCCGCGCGAGGAGCACGGCGGCCTCCATGGCGTTCGCCAGCTCGCGCACGTTGCCCGGCCACGTGTGCCCCGACAGCGCGGCGAGGGCCTCGGGGCCAAGTGCAGGCGCGGCGCGCTTGTGACGCGCCGCCGCGCGTTCGAGGAAGAGCTCCGCGAGCAGCGGCACGTCGCCCGCGCGGTCCCGCAGCGGAGGGAGCGACACGGGCACCACGAAGAGCCGATAGAACAGATCTTCTCGGAAGCGCTTCTCGGAGACCTCGAGGCGCAGGTCGCGGTTCGTGGCCGTGACGATGCGCGCGTCGGTCTCCTCTTCGCGCGTGGAGCCCACGCGGCAGAACTTGCGGGTCTCGAGGACGCGCAGGAGCTTCGCCTGCACCTCCAGGCTCGCCTCGCCCACCTCGTCGAGGAACAGCGTGCCCCCGCGCGCCGCCGCGAAGAGGCCCTCGCGCGACTCCCCCGCGCCGGTGAACGCGCCCTTCAGGTGCCCGAAGAGGGTGCTCTCGAGGAGGGTGGGGGCGAGCGCGGCGCAGTTGATGGTCACGAACGGGCCGGCCTGTCGCGGCGAGAGCGAGTGGAGGGTGCGCGCCGCGAGCTCCTTCCCGGTGCCCGACTCGCCGAGGATGAGCACGGTGGCGTCGGTGGGGGCGAGGCGCGCCAACACGTCCCGCACCTCGCGGATGGCCGGGCTCGCGCCGACCATCGTGCCCTGTCCGGCGTCGTCGCCCACGATGCGTCGCAGCCCTCGCACCTCGCGACGGAGGCGGGTGGCCTCGACCGCGTGCGCCACGTTCTGGAGGAGCTCGTGCTCGGCGAGGGGCTTCAGCAGGTAGCCGAACGCGCCGGCTCGCATCGCCGAGACCGCGCTCTCGACCGAGCCGTCGGCGGTGAGCACGAGCACGGCGACCTCCGGGCAGCGCTGCCGGGCCTCGCGGAGCACGTCGAAGCCGTCCTCTCGGCCGAGGCGCAGATCGAGCAAAATGGCGTCGATCGTCGAGCGCCCGAGGAGATCCACCGCGCTCCGTACGTCGTGCGCCAGCGCGACGTCGCGGTGCCCCTTCGCGGAGAGCTGGAGCTCCAGGAGCGCGCAGAGCTCCACGTCGTCGTCGACGAGCAGCAGCCGCGTCGCTTTCGAGAGGTAAGGCATGCGCGCCAGAGATTAGTGCGCCGCGAGGCCGGTGCCCACCCGGCGCGCGCCGACCTGCCCATTTCGCTCGCGGATCCGCGTTGTGTGCAGCGTCGAGCTGGGCGCGATGGCCTCGCGCCCCGGTGTATCGGGCGCCGTGGTCCGCGTTGGGTGCGAAAAGTGCGCGTCAGCCCCGACCACGCTGTCGTACACGGTCTGAGCCGCCGGCACAGACCCGACCAGCGACGTGGTCGTCTCCGCGGCCTGCGTCCAGAAGACGCCGTCTGCCGTCGCCGCGACTCCGCCGATTCGAGCCGCCTGCCCGCTCACCTCTTCGAAGCCGCCGCCGTCCGTGTTCGCCCGGACCGCCGCCGTTTGGCTGCCGCCGGCGATGGTCGAGCCCGCGACCGAGAGGAGCTCGGCGGGCCACGGCGTCCGAATCGGCTTTGGGGTCAGAGACGACGAGCTCGAAGGCGAAGTAGTACAGGCTCGTCCCGTCGGAGGTCGCGATCCCTGGTTGCCGCCCGCCGTGTCGTAAAAGGTGGGCACCGGCGCGGTGGTCGTCCCGTAGAATAGCGTCGTCGTGGCGGGAGAGTAGGACCAGTACGCGCCGCCGTCGGTCGTGGCCGCGACCCCTCCCACGTTGGTCGACAGGAGGTTCACGTCCTCGAAGCCCGTCCCGTCCGTCTTCATGCGGATGACGATTCGCAACTGCTTGAAAGGAGGACGCATTTGCCTCGCCCGGTGTGCCCCGATCGGCTCCGCTCCTCGCGCAACGCTTCCCCATTGCGCCGCTCCTCGCGCTCCGCTTCCCGCTTGCGCCTACGCGCGAGCCGTAGAAAAAGGGGGCATGGTCGACGTCACCCTTCGCGGAACCTTCACGGCGCTCGTCACCCCCTTCACGAGCGACCACGCCGTGGACCACGCGGCCTTCGAGCGCGTGCTCGAGGCGCAGGTCGCTGGCGGCGTGAGCGGCCTCGTGCCCTGCGGCACCACGGGGGAGAGCCCCACGCTCACCGAGGCCGAGCAGCTCGAGCTCGTGACCCGCTGCGTGGCCGCCGCCAAGCCGACGCGGGGCGGAGTGCGCGTCGTCGCGGGCACGGGGTCGTTCTCGACGAAGAAGACCATCGACGCCTCGGTCGCCGCGGAGCGCGCCGGCGCCGACGCGGTGATGGTGGTGGTGCCGTACTACAGCAAGCCCACGCAGGAGGGGCTCTTCCAACACTTCGTGGCCGTCGCGCGCGCCGTCTCCTGCCCCGTGGTCGTCTACAACATCCCCGGCCGCACCGGGATCGACCTCGCGGCCGACACGCTGCTCCGCATCATGGAAGTGGCGCCGAACGTCACCGCGACCAAAGAGGCCACCGGGAACGTGCTGCGCGCGCAGGAGCTCGTGCGGCGGAGCGAGGGGCGCCTGACCGTGCTCTCCGGGGACGACGGCCTCACCTTCCCGATGGCTGCGCTCGGCGCGCAGGGTGTCATCAGCGTCACCTCGAACCTCTTGCCCGGGCACGTGTCGCGGGCCACGCGCCTCGCGCTCGAGGCCTTCGCCGGCGCGGGCGACGTGGCGGGGGCGCGCGCGGCGCATTTCGCCTTGCTGCCCGTGCACGACGCGATGTTCGTCGAAGCGAACCCAGGCCCCGTGAAGGCCGCGATGGCGCGCGCGGGGCTCCTCGCTGAGGCGGTGCGTGCGCCCCTCGCGCCGATCTCCGAGGCCGCGCGGGCGCGCGTGCTCGAGGCGGTGGCCGCGTTCACGGCGAGGGCGGGCGCCGACCCGCGCGCCTCATGAGCGAGCCCGTCTCGCTCGTCTCGCCCGTCTCGCTCGTCTCGCCCGTCTCGCTCGTCTCGCTCGTGCCGCTCGCCGTGGTCGGCGCGAGCGGTCGCATGGGCCTCGCGGTGGTGCGTGGCGCCGAGGCGGCGGGCTTCCGCGTCGTGTGCGCGGTCGCGAGTCACCACGCGGGCGCCGACGTGGGCGAGCTCGCGGGCGTGGGCAAGCTCGGCGTCGTGATCGCGCCCGAGCTCTCGGCCATCGCGGCCAGCGGCGCGCGCGTGGTGGTCGATTTCTCTCACGCGTCGGCGCTGCCGCCCTTGTGCGCGATCTGCGTGTCGAGCGGGGCCGCCCTCGTGAGCGGGACGACCGGGCTCGACGGCGAAGGCGAGCGCGCGCTCGACCAAGCCGCCGCGCACGTGCCCGTGCTGTGGGAGCCCAACATGAGCGTGGGCGTCGCCGTGCTGGCCGCGCTCGTGCGCCGCGCGATCGCGCTGCTTGGGCCCGAGGTCGAGGTCGAGATCGTGGAGACGCACCACCACCGCAAGGCCGACGCGCCGAGCGGCACCGCGCTGCGCCTCGCCGAGGTGGCCTCGAGCGCGCGCGCCGAGCTTGGCGCCGACTCGAAGCTCGTGCACGGTCGCGAGGGCCGCGCCGCCAAGCGGACGCCCGGCGAGGTGGGCCTGCACGCGGTGCGCGGCGGCGACGTGATCGGCGACCACACCGTGCACCTCTTCGGTGCGGGCGAGCGCCTCGAGCTCACGCACCGCGCGACGGGCCGCGAGCTCTTCGCGCAAGGCGCCCTCCGCGCGGCCGCCCACGTCGTGGGGCGCGGCCCCGGCCGGGTGCGCCTCGCCGAGGTGCTCGAGGTCGCCCTCCACGCGTGAGGGCCGGCCGGCGCCGATGGGGCAGTTTCCCCGCGTCGGTTGACTTGGTGCTTCGAGACGCCCAGCATCGGCGCATGCGAATCGCCCATCACCGCCAGGCTCTCGCCACGCTTCGCCGTCCCAGCGAGGCGGACCCGCTCCGCGTGCTCGTGAGCGGCTGCCTGGCCGGCCTGGGGTGCGGCGTCGACGGCACCGACTACGGAATGGGTAACACTTGCGAGCACTTGCTGTCGCTCTCCACCGTGAAGGCCTTCCCGTTCTGTCCGGAGGATCACGGGATGGGCACGCCGCGCACGATGCCCGATCTGCACGGGGGAGACGGCTTCGCCGTGCTCGAGGGCAACGCGCGAGTGAAAGACGAGCATGGGACCGACCTCACGGAGCCCATGCTCGTCGGAGCGCGCGCCATGGTCGCCCACGCGCGCCTCCACAGCGTCGAGCTCGCGCTCCTCACCGACATGAGCGCGGCCTGCGGCAGCCAGGTGATCTCGCTAGGGTGCCGGCTCGACGCGAACCGGCGCTTCCAGAAGGGCGTGGGCGTGGCGACCGCGATGCTCCTCGGCGCGGGCGTGCCGGTCGTGAGCCAGCGCGACTTCGCGTCGCTCGCCGAGCTCCGCGCTCTCCTCGATCCCGGATTCATCCCCGAGCCTGGTCTGCTGGACCACCACGACCACCCGTGGGTGGTGGAGCACTTTGGCGCCGATCGACGAACCCGGCGCGCCTGACGGTCAGCGCTTCGGGCCGCCGTCTCTTGCGCCGGCCTGCGTGCCGAGCGGGCCGTCGTCGATGTGCACGTTGAAGAGCGACAGCGGCGCGTCGTTGCGCTCGGTGACGTGCGCCTTCGTGAGCGCCTCGAGCGCGCTCGAGGTCGCGGTGTCGAGCTTGCGCCGCGCGAGGGTGTCGCGGATTTGAGGGGTCGCCTCCTCGAGCGTGCGCTTCGTGGCCGCGACCGTGCCTCTTCGCCACACCACCGCGAAGCTCGGCCCCTCGGCGACGGGCCTCGGCACGAGCTCGCCGTCCTTCACGGTCGCCGCGGCGGCGACGAGCGCCGGCTCGGCCTTCAGCCCGGCCTCGTTCGACGAGCCGTCGGGCCCGAGGAACCCCAGGTTTCCGGCGCGCAGGTTCGTGGCCTTGTCGAGGCTCTTGTCGCGCGCGAGGTCGGTGAAGGCCTTGAGCGTGAGGTCCTTCTTGAGGGTGACGAGCAGGGCCTCCGCATCGGCCTGCGTAGCCACGAGGATGCGGAACACGTGCACGCGCTCGGGCGAGTCGTAGAAGCTGCGGTTCGCCTGGTAGTACGCGGCCACCTCGTCGGCGGTGATCTGCGAGGCCGAGGGCACGGTGGCCCGGATGGCGCGCAGGGTCGCGGTGCTGCGGGCGCGCGCGACCTGGTGCGACCACGGGAGCTTCTTCGCGATGCCCTCGGCCTCGGCGCCCTCGGCGAGGAGCAGCTCGGGCAAGACGACGCGGTCGAGGAACCCTTGGCGAATCTCCGCCGGGGTCTTCCCGAACTCGGTGAGCTGGAAGCGGGGCACCAGCGCGAGCCGCGCCTCGAGCTCGCCGACGGTCAGCGAGTGTCGGCCTACGCGCACGACGATGGCCGCCGTTCGCGCGCGCTCCGCGTCTTCGACGCCCGTCGCCCCTGCGCTTGGCGCCACGACGCACAGGCCGAGGGCGAGCGCGGCGACGCGGCGAGCGAGGCGAGCGGGAGAGAGACGAGGCGGCACGCTGACCTTGGTAGGCGGGGTGCCCGGTCGCGGTCAAGGACGGCCGCTCAGCGCGTGGACTTCACCTTGCGCTTGCCCTGGCCGCCGACGCCTGCCCGCGCGAGGAGCTCGTCGCTGATGCCGACGAAGCGGTACGCCTCGGGGAGGAAGCCGTACGCATCGTGGAGGCGACCGACGACGTCGGCGAGGGCGTCGGCGTCGAGCGACGGCTCGATGGGCCGCACCTTCACCACCTTGCGGAGTTGGGCGACGGGCTCACCCAGCTGCAAGAGCTCGTTCACCCGCAAGAGCACGTCGATCGGCTTGAGCTCCCGCTTGCCGCGGGCCAGGCCCTCCTCCAGCTCTTTCAGCAGGCGCTGCCTTCGCTTCTCGGTGCGGCCGTCGCGCTGGGGCGAACCGGAGACGCCTCCGAGCACGTCGTTGAAGAGCCGGGCCACCCGCCGCTTCTCCACCGCTTCCGGGCTGCCACGCTTGTTCTGGGGCTTCGCGGGGCCGGGCTTCGCCATGCAGCTTCACTACAGGTTGAGGAGAGAGAAGACAAGGCCCTTCTCCCGAAAACAAACGCAAAACGTAGCGAAGCGCGACCGGCGTCGACGCCCGCGAGCTTCCCGTGGCGCGTGTGATATATTGAATATTGTTCATAAATACGAGCGTTCGGCGGCGGCGCACATCGCACGGCGCGCGCGCTCAGG
Source organism: Myxococcales bacterium (assembly GCA_016720545.1). Classification (NCBI taxonomy): domain Bacteria; kingdom Pseudomonadati; phylum Myxococcota; class Myxococcia; order Myxococcales; species Myxococcales bacterium. The sequence continues at coordinate 72,391 of JADKKK010000008.1, read as the reverse complement.
CGCAGGCGCCGCCGCGAATGGCGAGGTGAACGCGCAGGTTATCGCGATTGAATGGGACCGAGCGACGGTCCCGGCGTACGAACGCTGTCGCGTATGGGTGGCGCGTGCACCCGTCTCCGGTGATCCGGGGCGGGGTTTGGTGGCAGGGACGATGGCTCCGCGGAGGTCGCCCGAAGGCTGAGCGTGCTCGGGGAGCTTGGTTGTTTGGCCCTCGATGGCGCTCCACCCCATGCGCCATCGCGGCGTGCAGACGACAGACCACGATCACCCGCTCGCCGGTCCGCGAGGCTCAGGCGGCGGGCCCTCGGGCACGAGCGAGAGCCGAAACGCCGCCCCGCCCGCGGCGCTGCGGCCGATGTAGGCGAGCTCGCCGTCGTGTTCGATGGCGATGCGCTGGGCGATGGCGAGCCCGAGGCCGGTCCCTTGCGCTTTGGTGGTCGCGTAGGGCTCGAAGAGGCGAGGCGCGATCTCCTTCGCGAGGCCGGGCCCGTTGTCCTCGACCGTCAGGGAGCAGCGCCCGTCGGGCTCCCACACCACCGAGAGCGTGACTCGCGCGTCCGGGCGGCCGCGCACGGCGTCGAGGGCGTTCTGCACGAGGTTCGTGAGCACCTGCACGAGCTGGTCGCGATCGGCGCGGAGCGTGCGCGGGCGGCGCGGGCTCGCCGCGGCCTTCGGCGCGACGGGCTCGACGAGCTCGAGGACGGTGCTCTCCGCGAGCGGCTCGTGCGACGAGACGACCTTCCGCGCCACCTCCACGGGATCGAGGTCCTCGGGGCGGGGCTGCGGGAGCCGCGCGAAGCGGGTGAACTCGGTCACGATGGTGGAGATGCGGTGCACCTCGGAGAGCACGGTGCGCGTCGCCTCGTCGAAGTACTCGTCGAAGGCCGGATCGTCGCGCGCGCGGAGGCGCCGCAGCGTCTCGACGGCGGCGCGGATGGGCGCGAGCGGGTTCTTGACCTCGTGCGCGACGCGCCGCGCGACCTCGCGCCACGCCGCCACGCGCGTGGTCGCCGCGAGCCTTCGCCGCGTGACCGCGAGGTCTTCGATCATCTTGTCGAACGCGACGACCAGATCGCGCACCTCGCCGGAGCCGCGCACGGTGAGCGGGCGGGCCTCGTCGGTCTTCACGCGGCTGGCCTCCCGGGCGAGCTCCGCCAGCGGGCGACCGAGGCTCCTCGCGAGGAGCACGGCGAACACGAGCGCGACGCCGAGCGAGACGGCGGCGGCGAGCAAGATGCGCTGATCGATGCTCGCGAGGGCGAGGGTGAGCTCCGCGCGCGGCTTCGACACGGTGAGCGGGATCTCGGCGCCGCGCTCGTCGGCGAGGCCGCACGAGGCTACCGTCACGTCGGCCGCGGGGACCGCGCGGCCGACCGCGACTGTGACGCCGAGCGCGGCGCCTTGCCGCGCGAGGAGCGGCTCGAGGTGACGGGCGCCCACGAGCCCGGCGACGTGGCCGCGCCCGGCCTTCGCGCAGCGCGACACGAGCGAGAGCGCGTGATCGCCGCGTCGGAACGAGTAGCTCGCGGGGCCCTTGCCCATCGCCGCGGCGACGTCGCGCCGCGACTGCGACAGGAGCGACTTCGGATCGGCCCCCACGAGATCGCCGTCGTCGACCGCGAGCAAGAGCTCGTCGAAGTCGAACGCCACCCGCTCGGCCGGCACGAGCGAAGAGAACGCGAGGCGCCGCTCCGCGAAGTCACCGTGCTCGAGGGCCACGAGCGCGCGATCGACGAGCTCGCCCGATTGGCACGCGCCGCCCACGAGCCGGCGATCACGCTCGGCTTGACGCACCACCTCCGCGCGCACGCTGTCGCACGCGCGCTGCACCTCCGCGTCGAAGCGCGTGGTCTCGGCGTTCACGCGGTCTTCGCGCACGAGCACGCCGAGGCCCGTCGTCGAGAGGACGGCGACGAAGCCAAAGGCGAGGACGAGGCGAGGGGCGAGGCGCACGCGGTGACTCTACAACGCGCGCGACCGCCCCGCGCTTCCGGGGGAGGCCCTCGGACCCGCGGAGCAAGGTTCGGCAAGGTTCTCCCCCGGACTCAGTCCGGGGTCGGCTAAGGAAGACCATGACCGTGCTGATTTACAGCTCGACCTGCGTGCCGAGCTCGACGACGCGGTTCGCGGGGATACCGAAGAACATGGTCGCCGGCAGGGCGTTGCGCGACATGATCGCGAACACGCGCTTGCGCCACCGCGGCATGGTCGACTTGCCGGTGACGAGGAGCGTCTCGCGGCCAAGGAAATAGCTCACGTCGCCGAGGTCCACTGTGAGCTGGCCGCTCGCCTGCGCCGCGGCGAGCGCCGCCGGGACGTTGGGGGTCTGCATGAAGCCGAAGCGTAGCTTCACGCGGAAGAACCCGCCGCCCGCCTCGCTCACCTCGCAGCGCTCGCTCGCCGGCACCTCGGGCGCGTCGGTCGTGCTCACCGCGAGGAGGACGATGCGCTCGTGGAGCACCTTGTTGTGCTTGAAGTGGTGAAGCAGCACCGGCGGCGCGCCGTCGAGGTTCGAGGTCATGAACACCGCCGTGCCGCGCACGCGGTGGGGCTTCAGCTCCTCGAGGTCGGCGAGGAACGCCGAGAGCGGGAGCGTGGCCTCGAACATCGACGCGGCGAGCGCCGCGCGCCCCTTCTTCCACGTGGTCATGAGCGTGAAGATCGCGATGGCGCACGCGATGGGCAGCCAGCCACCGTCGGTGAACTTGAGGAGGTTGGCGCCGAAGAACGCGAGGTCGACGGAGAGGAACAGCGCGAGCAGCCCAGCGGCCTTCCACGGCGCCATGCCGAGCTTCTCCTTCGACACCACGTAAAAGAGCACCGAGGTGATGCCCATGGTCCCCGTCACCGCGATGCCGTACGCCGCGGCGAGCGCGGTGGAGGCCCGGAACGCCAGCACGAGTCCGATGCAGGCGACCATGAGCGCCCAGTTGACCTCAGGGATATAGATCTGACCTTCTGCTTCTCCGGAGGTGTGCACGATGGTGACGCGCGGCGAGAACCCGAGCTGCACGGCCTGCCGCGTGAGCGAGTACGCGCCCGAGATGAGGGCCTGCGACGCGACGACGGTCGCCACGGTCGCCACGACGACCACGGGGTAGCGCGCCGCGGGGCCCGCGAGCTTGAAGAACGGGCTCTCGGGGTCGACCACGAGGCGGTAGAACACGCTGTGGGACTCGTCGATGGTGCCGCGCTCGAGCAGGAACGCGGCCTGCCCGGTGTAGCTGAGGAGCAGCGCCGGGAGCACCACGCCGTACCAGGCGTACACGATGGGCTTGCGGCCGAAGTGGCCCATGTCGGCGTAGAGGGCCTCGCCGCCCGTGATGCACAGCACCACCGAGCCGAGCACCATGAACCCGTGGAACTTGTTGGTGGCGAAGAAGCGCGCCGCGTAGACCGGGTTCAGCGCGCGCAGCACCTCGGGGTGGCGCGCGATCCACGGCGCGCCAAGCACGCCTATCATCGTGAACCAGACGAGCATCGTGGGGCCGAACACGGCGCCGATGCCGGCCGTGCCGCGGCGCTGCATGAAGAAGAGGCCCACGAGCACGAGGACGGTCAGCGGGACGATGAACGCCTTCAAGCGGTGGCTGTCGTCGTCCAAGCCCTCGATGGCCGAGAGCACCGAGATCGCCGGCGTGATGACCCCGTCGCCGTAGAGGAGCGCCGCGCCGAAGAGACCGAAGAGCACGAGCACAGAGGCGGTGGGTTTGCGGCCGAGCAGCGAGAGCAGGGCCAAGATGCCGCCCTCGCCCTTGTTGTCGGCGAGCATGATGAACGTGAGGTACTTCACGACCACCACGAGCAAGATCGCGTAGTAGATGAGCGACAGCACGCCGAGCACGTTGTCGGCGGTGGGCTTCACGCTGTGGGCGAAGCACTCCTGCATCGTGTAGAGCGGCGAGGTGCCGATGTCGCCGTAGACGACCCCGAGGGCCGCGAGGGATATCTTCGCGAGATCCTTGGAGGAACTGGGACCGTGACCGTGAACCGCTCCCGACATGGTGGTGAGCCGACTCTTTAGTATTCTCCGCGCGCGCCGGCCTATGAATTTGTGGCTCGATCGCAGCACGGCGGGCCAGGTTGACGTGGACTTCGCCGCTTCAACTGCGTGCGATCACGCCGCTTTGCGTCTCGCAGAGCGCCCACGCGACGACCGCGGCCAGTACCCCCACGCTCAGCCACTGCGAGGTCGACAGGCTCCACAAGAAGCCGCGCGAGTCATCGCCGCGCAGCAGCTCGATCCCGAATCTGCCGGCGGCGTAGGTCGCCGAGGCCGCGGCAAAGCCGCCCCCGTCTCGGCGCGCGCGACGTTCCGCCATGAGCGCTGCCCCCGCCATCAGCGCGCCGAGGAGGGCCTCGTAGAGCTGCGTCGGGTGGACGGCGAGCGAGGTCCGATCGCTGGCGAGCACGAGGCTCGCGGCGAGGTGCTGCTGGAACGCCGGGCTCCCTGCGGGATACCGCACGCCCGCGAACCTCGAGGTGACGCGGCCGAAGTCGCACCCGCCGAAGAGGCAGCCGAGCCGCGCGAGGCCGACCAGGATGCCGACCGTCGGCGCGAGCACGTCGAGCGAGGCGCCGGTCGTGAAGCCTCGCCGTCGCGCTACGAGCAGATACACGAGGACGAGGCCAAGGAGCGCGCCGTAGGCCATCTGACCACCCTCGGTCAGCGCGTGGAGGCCGTGACCGGCGTGGACGCGCGATGGCAACTCGAGCGCGGTCGTGAGCACACGCGCGCCGACCCCCGCGCCGACGAACCCCGCGACGAGCGGAGCGCGCAGGCGGCGGAGCTCCGGGGCGCGCGAGCGGCGCCAGAACCACGCGCCTGCCCCCACCATCGCCGCGCACTGGAGGAACGGCCACACCGGCACGGGGGAGCGCCCCACGACCGCGATCAGCTGCGTGAGCCCGGCCGTCATGACGCCTTGCGCGAGCCGTGCTGACGGGCCGAGGTTCGGCTTCGCGCGACGACCAGGGCGAGCACCGCGACGGTGCACCAAAGCCCAGCCGGCCCGTCGTCGCTTGGGCCTCGCGGGCTGTAGCTGCACTTGCAGGGGTCCTTGTCGTCGCACGGGGACCTCCAGTTCCCCATGCCGTCCCCCCATTCTTGGGGGCCACTCGGCTCGCTCTTGACGAAGCTGGCAGGGGGTGGAGCTTCCGGGATCTCGTCCCGTGCGGTGGCGACCGTGGGATCGCGGCGCTCCTCCGCGGGCGCGGGCGCGCGCACCGAGGTGGGCGTGGCGGGCGTCGGAGCGGCGGGGATCACGAGCTGGAGAAGTCTCGGATTCACCTCTGCCCGCCCGTCCGCGGTGAGCAGGATCGCGCGCTCGGAGGCGGGTGCCCACGTGATCTCGACATGGCGACCGACGAGCCTCGTCACGGCGCCGGCTGCGCGCGCGACACGCTCATCGACGCTCGCGAGCTCGGCCTCGCTCGGCGGGGTAACCAACCGACCGATGGTCGGGCAGGGCTTCGTGCACGGCGTGAAGTGCCCCGTCGCGTCGATGTCACCCGCGGAGAGCCACGGCGCGACGTCCACGGGCTGCGGGCCGCCGGCGCCCTCGACGACGATCGGGCTCCAGCCGTCCGCGCCTGGCGCCGAGACGCCGGCGCGCGCATAGCCGCTCGCGCGGACCGCGTGACGCGCGAGCAGCTCCCCATAGCGCGCCGGGAGGTCACCCTCGAGCACTTCGGGACCCTTGCCCGACAGGAACGCGATGAGCGCGGAGCTCTCGTCGTCGGCCATCGACTCGGCCCCGCTGCAGCCCGACGCGGGAGCCCCAAGCGCGACGAGGGCGCCGAGGAGCGCGAGGAAGACCGGCCGTCGGAGGGCGGCGGCAGCGGTCAGTGAGCGGTCGGTCGTGGCGACTTGATGGGTCATGCCGCTGCGCTTTGCACAGCCAATGCCAGCGCTGCACTTTCGACTCGGCCGCGGGGATATCGTCCGCAGCGCGAAGAACGGCGCGGAGTTGCGCGGGGCGAGCGCAACGTCCTGCACACGCGGGCCAAGGCGTGCAGGCTCGTGCGCGCGCGCTCCTGAAAACGGGCGCCCACGCCGTCGGTATCGTCTATCGGCGTGCCCGTGAGGTCCCGCGCCGATCGACCCACAGCGTGCCCCCGGCGAGCGAGCGGTCGGGGATGCGTCTGCCCTGGCGCACGCGGGCGCGGAGTCTCGCCCGGCCCGCCTCCACGACGCGTGCGAGCGAGTGGGCGTGCGCGTGCTTGTACAGAGGTGTGCACACATTCACAGCCCAACGCGAGGCGTTGCTGGGGAGCCCTTGGTACGCCATTTGCCATTTGCTCACCATGTCTCCTCTCCCCACTTCGAGTCCGGCAAGCAGGCGTCCAAGCCCTCGCACCACCTCGTGGGGCCGCGCGGCCCGCGTGGGGACGTACGCGTGGATGCTTGGAACCCCGAGCGCGTGCATGAGCTACGAATTCATCACAACGCAGGAGCAAGAGGCCATCGTAGAGGCCTCGATCTCTCAAGGGACGAACGGGTCACCCGCGTGCCGGTTTGCGCAGGTCGGCTACCTGGGGAAGTTTGGGACCGCGGAGGAACCGCCATACTTCGCGAGCTCCGGTGACGACGTGAGCGTCCATTGCCGTGTAGTGCCTGAAGGCGATGGGTATTACGTGGAGGCCCAGACGCGCTCCGGTCGCAGGGGAAGCTTGTCGATCGAGGGGCACTTCGTTCGCTCGCGGCAGGCGCAGACCGTGGCGATGGTCGTCTCTTCGGAAGGGCCCTACGTGCGATACGCGCAGGACGACTGCACGGCTACCTACCACGACGGCCATCGGTTCACTGGCCTCTCGCCGAACGGCTTCTGGGCGGATATCACCTGCCCGAACGCTCGAGATGGAGCCCAGACGTGTCAGACCTTCGCGCGCGTACACTTCCAGAACTGCGGCGCCGGCGTGGGACAGGCCCCCCCCGGGACCGTGAGCGGCGCACTGGTGGTGGGCCGAAGCAAGCCGGGTGAGGGCGTAGTTAGCTGCGTTTCCGAGCACGCTTTTATCGGCGCGCGCGCGAGGTCTCGCCCCAGTCGACGCCTAGCGTGCCCGCGGCGGGAGAGAGGTCGGGGACGCGGCCGCCCTGGGCGCGGATCTCGCCCAGCACGCCGCAGCGGAGGGTGCGCGTGAGCGTCCGGGCGGGCAGGTCGGCGAGGCGGGGCGGGTGGGTGACGAGCGCGGCGGTCCGCGTGGGATCGACCGCCTGCGTGAGCCCGACGAGCGCCCCGAACGCGCCATGGCCCGCGGGTCGCACGAGGTCGAGCGCGAGCGTAAAGAGGCGCGAGGTCCGACGCTGCGCGAGCTCCTCGGCCGAGACGCCCCGCACTGTGAGCTCGTGGCCCGGGCGCGAGAGCACGCCCGCGACCGTGGTCGCGAGCTCGAGGAGATAGGGAGAGTCGTCGCGGACGAGCAGCGGCCCGCTCGGCCCACCCCAGCCGTCGCTCGGCTCGACCGGCCACGCGGGCCCCAGCGCGAACGGCGCCAGGCGCGAGGGCGGGATGGAGTCGCAGATGCGCTGCGGGAGGCCGGGCGCGTCCCACGAGCCCGCGTCGCGCCCCACGAAGAGCGCGGCGTACGCGATGGGGCCGAGGTCGAACGGGCGCGCGCCGGGCCGCGAGTCGTAGAGCCCCATGCCGAGCCAGCCGAGCTCGTCGGCGCCGCTCTCGAAGGCGCGCAGCGAGTCTTTCAGGTCGGCCGCGCGCCGCACCACGAGCTCGTCGAGGAAGGCCGGGCCGCGCGCCGCGCTCGGGTTCCGGGTGAGGGTGAGCCCGTCGCCCCGCAGGGTGGCGCGGAACGGGCCGGTGCCGTCGGGCGAGTCGGGGGAGAACCCGGGCGGCACGATCGCGACGAGCGGTGAGGCGAGGACGCGCACGAGGGCCGCGGGGTCGCGCAGCAGCGGCGCGCCTGGGGCGAACACGAAGCGGAGGGTGTCGCCCGAGACCCTCGGAGCAGGCACGCTGGACAGCCAGCCGCGGGAGTGGCCTGCGCGCGCCCGCGCGATCGAGGCGGCGCACTCGCGGGCGCCCAGGGTGCGCCCCCGCGCCGAGCGGAGGCCGCCCCGGATCACGACCCGCGCCTCGTCGCCCACCACCGCGGGCTCGGCCTCCGCGAGGCTCGGCCCGAAGGCGCCCCGGGCGTCGCGGGCATAGAGCGTGTCGAAGACGGCGTCGGCGAAGAGCGCGGCCGCGAAGCTCGCGCCGTCGTGAGGGTCGAGCGAGGCGAGCGGCCACGGCACCCGCAGCGAGGCGCGCCCGCCCTGCGCCACGCGACCGCGCGCTGCAGCGCTCCGTTCCGCACCCGGGTCGAATCCGACGCCGAGGCCGAGCCCGACGAGCAACGCGCGTCGGGAGAGGAGCGGTGAGTGGCGCGCCCCACCCGCGCTCCCCCGCGACCTAGCGGACAAGCCACACCTCCTCGCCGACCGCCGCGACCAACGCCGGCGCGCCGCCGAGCTCGGCGGGGCAGACGCCCAGCGCGCGGACGCCCTCCTTGGCCTCCAGCCGGAGCCGCGCGCGCGCTCCGGCCCCGAGGCTCGAGACCACGATGCGGTCGTCGCCCGTGTCCGCGGTGGTGACGAGCTCGGGGACGCCGTCGAGGTCGAGGTCCGCGAGGAGGACCTGCGCGCCGGCGCCCTCTTGGGTGAGCACCTCCGCGCCGTCGACTCGCACGCGAAGTCGCCCGCCCGGCTCGCGCGCCGCGACCGCGTCGTGCGGGTGGCCCGCGGCGTCGGCGTAGCGCAGCGCGCTGATCGCGTCGAAGCGCGCCGGCAGCGCCGACGTGGTGCTCTCCGGGGGAGCGCCGCCGCGCGCGTCTGCGCCCAGGGCAAGTCCAGCACAAGGGGCGAGGCCGTCGAAGCTCCCGTGGTCGGGCGCGAGCGTCGCGCAAAGGCCGCCTGCGCCCACCGGCAGGCCCGCGAGGCGGTGGTGCGAAGCGAGATCGGCGGTGAGCGCGACGCCCCCGCGATCGGTCGTGCCGAGCACGAGCGCGCCCGCGTGCCCCGCCGGACCGGCGAGGAAGGCTGCGCCGAGCGGCTCACGAAACGGCACCGCCGCGCGAGCGGTCAGGTCGCTGAGCAGGACGGTCTTCTCCGCGACGAAGCCCGAAGGGCCCATTCGCCCGACCGCCGCGCGTGCGCGTGAGAGCAGCACGAGCTCGAGGCTCCCGTCGCCGTCGAGATCGCCGCACGTGACCGCCAGGAGCTCGCCCTCCGCGTGTGGCGAGCGTGAGGTCTTGGCGCGCTCGAGCAAGATGGGCGGCAGGAACACGCGGACCTCGGCGTCGATGGGCGTCGTGGCGAAGCCGTGGGCGCGCGGACCTGGAAGCGGATTTCTAAGTCTTTCCCAGCGGTTGGTGACCGCAGGGTACAGGTCCGCCGTCACACGGAGGGCGCCCCGTTCCAGCTCGATCTGAGCGAACACGAGGCCAGTCGCGCGCCCCGCGATGCCACGCGCCGTCGCGAGGGAGGCGGTCTTGTCGTGGGCGCGAGCGCTCAGGCGCCCCGCGATCACCTGCGCGACACGGAGCCCGAGCTCTTCGGGGCGCACCAGGGTCGCGTCGCTCTTTGGCGCCTGCGCCACGACGAGCGCGCCCGACGTAGGCAGCCCGCCGGAGCGCGCGAGCTGCGCGGCGAGCGCGTCGGCGACCGCGACGAGCGCGGACACGGGCGCCTTCGCGCTGGCCGCGGGCGCCGCGCTTGGGGCCGTCGGCGCCGCCGAGGGCTTCGGGGCCGTCGGCTGCGGCGCGAGCGGGCGGGGATCCGCGGGCGACCGCAGGGGCGCGAGCCCGACGAGGGCGAGCGCCGCCAGCGCCGCGAGCCTCGGCGCGAGCGGCCTCACTCGACCTTCGCGGGCGCCGGGAGCCCTGGCAGCGCTGGCAGCGCTGGCAGCGCTGGCGGCGCGGAAGGCAGGCCGGGGAACGCGGGCACCTCGGGCGCGCCGAGCGGGGCTGACGCGAGCGCCGAAGGCGCGGGCGTGGGCGCGCTCGCGTCGGCCCCGCCGTCCGCGGCCTCGGCGACCTCCGTGGGCTCGGTGCCCGCGAGGAACAGCTCGGTCATGGCGTCTTCGTCTCCAGGATTCGCGAGCTTTCCCGTGTGTTTGTCTATCTTCACGTCGACGAGCCCGCCGGGCCGTGGGAACTCGCTCTTCGGGCGCCCCTCGTGGGCGGCCTTCATGAACGCGATCCACGCGGGGAGCGCCGTCGTGCCGCCGGCCTCTGCGCCCCCGAGCGGCTTGCCGTCATCGTAGCCCACCCACGTGACCGCCGCGATGTCGGTGGAGAACCCCGCGAACCAGGTGTCCTTCGAGTCGTTGGTCGTGCCCGTCTTGCCCGCCAGCGGGCGGCCCAGCACCTTGGCGCGCTGCGCGGTGCCGTGGTCGATCACGCTCGTCATGAGGTGCGTGGTCAGGTACGCCACGTCCGGCTCGAGCACGCGGCGCGCCGGCGGGCGTGGCCGGAGCTCGAGCTCCTTGCCATCGGGGCCCACGATCTTCGTGACCACGCGGGGCTCCTCGTACACGCCGCCCGCCGCGAGCGTCGTGTAGGCGCCCACGAGCTCGATCGCCTCCAGCTCGTAGCTGCCGAGCGCGAGGGAGAGATCGGGCTTCATCGTCGAGCGAATGCCGAACGCCTTGGCCCAGTCGACCACGTTCGCCGGCCCCACGCTCTCGAGCACGCGCACGGCGACGATGTTCACCGACCCCGCCAGCGCCTCCCGCAGGCGGAGCGGGTCCTTGCCTGTCCACCCCTCGTAGTTCGTGGGCTTGTAGGGTCCGAACCCGCCAAATGCCTGCGGGTTCACGTCGATGAGCGACGCGGCCGTGAAGCGGCGCGAGTGGAGCGCGTAGGAGTAGACGAGCGGCTTGAACGTGGAGCCCGGCTGCCTCCGTGACTGCGTCGCCCGATCGAGCGCGCCTGCCTGACCCTCGTAGCTGCCCACGAGCGCGAGCACGTCGCGCGAGCGCACGTCGAGCGCGACCATCGAGGCCTCCGGGCCGAGCTCGAGCCGGAGCGGCACGCGGCTCTTGGCGGCCGCCTTCTCGTCGTCGGCCGAGGGCGCCGGCGCAGGCGCGAGGAGGCTCACGCGCACCTTCGCGCCGACGGGGGCGAACGCGCTGGGCGAGGCGTGCTGGGGGTTGTAGCGCTCGTACTCGCCGAGCTTGAAGAACCCACTCACGGTGCCCACTTGCACCTCCACCAGCCCCGCCGCGTCGTCGGTGCCGCTCACGACCCCCGTGTACACGCGGTGAGACTCGAAGCTCGGCGTGCCGGTGTACGCCGCGGGCTCTTTGCGGTTGACGACAGGCTTCTTGGTCTTCTTGTCGATGACGGGCGCCGCCGGCGGCTTGAGGCCTCCCGTCAGCCCATGGCGCTTGTCGTACGCGAGCAGGTTCTCCCGCACTGCCTTGCGCGCGGCCGCCTGGAGCTTCGGGTCGAGGGTGGTGGTCACCGTGAAGCCGCCGCGCTGCGCGCGCTCGGGCTCGAGCTCGAGCAGCGTCCTGCGCGCGATCGCGACCACCTCGGGGGCGAGCTCGCTCTGCGGCTCGACGAGCGGGGTGAGGCGCACGGGCTCGGCCATGGCGCGCTCGTGCTGGGCCTCGTCGATGAAGTGCTTGTCGCGCATCTGGTCGAGCACGAACTTCTTGCGGCCGAGCGCCCGCTTCAGGTCGCGGCGCGGCGAGAAGAGCTCGGGGCCGGCGATGGTGCCGGCGAGCAGCGCGGCCTCGCCGATGGTGAGGTCTCGCGCGGGCTTGCCGAACGTGCCGCGCGCGGCCTCCTCGATGCCAAAGCGACCGTTCCCGAAATAGATATGATTTAAATACAGCTCCAGGATCTCGTCTTTGGTGAGCTGCTCTTCGAGCCGGCCGGCGAGGATCGCCTCTCGGACCTTGCGGCGGTAGCTGTGCTCGGCGTCGAGCAGCACGTTCTTGCAGACCTGTTGGGTGATGGTGGAGCCGCCCTGGCGCACCCGGCCCGATCGCAGGTTCACGATCACCGCGCGGGCGATGCCGAGCCAGTTCACGCCCTTGTGCTGGTAGAAGCCGGCGTCCTCGGCGGCTAGCACGGCGAGCCGCATGTGGACGGGCACGTCTTTGAAGGCGATGACGGTGCGCCGCTCGGTGAACAGCTCGGCGAGCAGCGTGCCGTCACGCGCCAGGACGCGGGTCGTCTGCGGAGGGCGGTAGCTCGACCGCAGATCGATCACGCTCGGGAGGTCGCGCTCGTAGTGGCGCACCACGAGGAAGATCGCCACGACCCCAGCGACGGCCAGCGCGGCCAGGCCCACGAGCGCGCGGCGGGTCCAGCGCCACACGAACGCCCCGATCGAGCCGCGCGGCGCCGCCGTAGCCCTCGCCGGGCCCTTTAGGCGTTGCCCGCCCCGCTCGCCGGCCTCGTCTCCGTCGTCCCCGTGACGCGCCCTCGTTCGCCTTGAGGGCTCTCTTCAGCTTCACCTCGTCCCCAACGCTCGGGGCGCCCGCGCGCGTCCCGGCGCGTGTCCGGCTGGGCGTGTCTCGGCGCGGCGAGCGCGGCGGACGCGGCGGATCCGAGGGCGGGGTCGAGGAGGCCATCGCTTGATGCGGGTTCTACTACGCGGGCGCCGGCGGGCACGAACACTTCGGGAGCGCGCGCCCCGGGCGAGGCTGGGGTACGCTGCGGCATGCTCGACGATCTCAGGGGCCGAACGGCGCTCATCACCGGCGCGTCCCGTGGCATTGGCGTCACCCTGGCGAAGCGGCTCGCGACCGAGGGGATGCACCTCGTGCTCTCCGCCCGCGACGAGGCGAAGCTCGAGGGGGTCCGGGCCGAGTGCGAGGCGCTCGGCGCGCGGGTCGTCGTGGTGGCGTGCGACGTGCAGTCGGCGACCGACCGCGCGCGCCTGCTCGAGCGCGCCGGCGAGGTCGACGCGCTCGTCAACAACGCCGGCGTCGAGGTCACCGTGCGGGTCACGGACCAGACCGACGACGACGTGCGCGGCCAGATCGAGACGAACCTCGTCGCCCCCATCGAGCTGACCCGCCGGGTGCTGCCGGGCATGCTCGCGCGAGGTCGCGGGGCGATCGCGATGATCTCCTCGATGTCGGGGAAGTCGGCCACGCCCTACAACTCCATTTACGCGGCCACCAAGTTCGGGCTGAACGGCTTCACGTCATCGCTCACGATGGAGCTCGAGGGTACGGGCGTGCACGCGGGCGTGGTGTGCCCGAGCTTCATCTCGGGTTCGGGCATGTGGGCCAGCACCGGCGTGCGGGCGCCCGCGATGCTGCGTGAGGTGTCGCCCGAGCAGGTCGCCGCCGGACTCGTGGCGGTGCTGCGCGGGTCGAGCGAAGAGCTCGTCACGCCGGGCCCCATCCGGCCGCTCCTCGCGTTCCGCGAGCTCGCGCCCTCGCTCGCGTCGAGCATCATGAAGAGGATGGGCATCCTCGAGGTCCTCGAGCAGCGCGCGGCCGTGGCCGGTCGCGAGCGCGAGGCGCACGAACCAGGGGCCCGGCGCTGACGATGGAGAGCCTCGAGACGATCGTCGCGATGCTCGCCGCGCGCCTCGAGCGACACGATCACGTCGACCCCGCGGACCCCGCGCCGCGGGCCGCCGTGGCGGCCATTCTTCGGCAGGAGCCGACCGGGACCGAGGTGCTGTTCATCGAGCGGGCCGAGCACCCGCGCGATCCGTGGTCGGGGCACGTGGCGTTCCCCGGCGGCCGCAGAGACCCCACCGACGCCTCCTTGCTCGCGACGGTGGTGCGTGAGACCCGCGAAGAGCTGGGGCTCGAGCTCGGGCGCGCGGAGCTCGTCGCCCGGCTGCCCGACGTCCCCGCGCCTCGCACGAGCCGCACGAGGCCGAGCCTCGTGGTGACGCCGTTCGTGTTCGCGCTGCGCGAAGCCGCCGAGCTCACGCCGAGCGCGGCCGAGGTGGCCGACACGCTCTGGGTGCCGCTCGACGCGTTCGTGCGCGGTCACGGCAAGGGCACCTTCCGCTTCACGTGGGAGGGCCGCGAGCACGAGGTGCCTTGCTTCCGCCTCGCCCCCCGCGACCGGGTGCTCTGGGGCATGACCTACCGCATGCTCGGCACCCTCTTCGAGGCCCTCGACTCCCCCATCGACTGAGCGCCCTCGCGTGCGCGAAGCGCGCCGACTCGGCCGCGAGACGGGGTACAAGATCGGCATGACGATCCTGGTCCTGAACGCCGGCTCCTCCTCCCTCAAGGCGCGCCTCCTCGACCCCTCCACCGGGGAGAGCCTGCACGACGCGAAGATCGAGCGCGTCGGTGAGGGCGGCACCACGCACGAGTCGGCGGTCGCCGCGGTCCTGGCGGCGGCGCTCGAGCGCGCGAAGGACAAACCCCTCACAGCCGTCGCGCACCGCGTGGTGCACGGGGGCCTCGACCTCACGAGCGCCACGCTCATCGACGACGCCGTCGAGCGCACGATCGAGGCGTGCGTGCCCCTCGCGCCGCTCCACAACCCCGCGAACCTCGCAGGCATCCGGGCGGCGCGGCGCGCGCTCCCCGCGCTGCCGCACGTCGCAGTGTTCGACACCGCGTTCCACGCGCGGATGCCGCGGCGTGCGCACACCTACGCGATCGATCCGGAGCTCGCCGCGCGCCATGGCATCCGCCGCTTCGGCTTCCACGGCACATCGCACGCCTACGTCGCCGAGCTCGCCGCCGCGCATCTGAAGCGTCCTCTGAACGAGCTGCGCCTCGTGACGCTGCACCTCGGCAACGGCGCGAGCGCGTGCGCCGTCGAGCTCGGCCACTCGACCGAGACGAGCATGGGCATGACCCCGCTCGAGGGCCTCGTCATGGGCACGCGCTGCGGCGATCTCGACCCCGGCGCGATCCTGGCGCTCCTCGCGGCCGGGTGGGACCACGGGCGCCTCGAGCGCTGCCTGAACCGCGAGAGCGGGCTCGCGGGACTGTCTGGAATATCGAATGATCTTAGGGACATCGAGCGCCTTGCGGACGCGGGAAACGACCGCTGCCGCCTCGCGATCACCGTGTTCTCGCACCGCGTGCGCAAGTACGTAGGCGCCTACGCGGCGTCGATGGGTGGGCTCGACGCGGTCGTGCTCACGGGGGGCATTGGCGAGAACAGCGCGAGCATGCGCCAGCGCATCCTTCAGCGGTTCGAGTTTCTGGGGCTCGTGCTCGACGAGGACCGGAACGCCGAGGCGCGGCCCACCTCTGCCGCGCCCACCGCGCTCATCACCGCCGCCAACTCGCGGGTCGCCGCGCTCGCCGTGAAGACCGACGAGGAGCTCTCAATGGCGCGGCAGGCCGCCCAGCTCCTTCGCGCTCTCGTGGAGCGCGCGCCGGCCCCGCCCATCCCCATCGCCGTGAGCGCCCGGCACCTCCACCTCGACGCCGCGACCTTCGCCGAGCTCTTCGGCGCCGACGCCACGCCCACCAAGAAGCGCGACATCTCGCAGCCTGGGCAGTACGCCTGCGAGGAGACCGTGAACCTTCACGGGCCTCGCGGGCGCATCGACGCCGTGCGGCTGCTCGGGCCGCTCCGCTCGCGAAACCAGATCGAGATCTCACGCACCGACGAGTTCAAGCTCGGCGTCGACGCGCCGATCCGCGACTCCGGCAAGACCGAGGGCTCCGCCCAGATCACCGTCGAGGGACCGAAGGGGAAGGTCACGCTCGCCGAGGGTCTCATCTGCGCGAAGCGCCACATCCACATGTCGCCGGCCGACGCTGAGCTCCGCGGAGTGGCCGACGGCGACGAGGTGGAGGTCGAGGTCACCGGCGGTCCGCGGCGGCTCACGTTCGGAGACGTGCTCGTGCGCGTGAGCCCGAAGTTCGTGCTCGAGATGCACATCGACACCGACGAGGCGAACGCCGCCGAGATCGACCCCGGCGCGCGCGGCGAGCTCGTCTACGCGGCCGCAGGGGAGGTCCACGGCACCATGCGGCCACGCCACGTGAAGCGCCCCGAGGGCTGAGCGCCGGGCACGGTGAACGGGCGCGTTCGACGGCCTTCGGGGGGCGCTGCGAGTCCACGCAGGCGACCTCCCGATGCCCTGCCGCTGCCCTCGCCCAGCCTCGCGGGTCGCGCGACGAGGCCCGCGTCGACCACCCGTGATTGCCAATCAGGGAACGCGCCCGGCGCAGCCGATGTCGGAGCGCGGATACGCGCCCGATGAGCCCTGGGCGCCAGCTCAGCGCGAGGTCGTGCAGCGCAAGCGGCGCCGCGCTCAGGGGGCGCAGGTGTTGTTGATGCAGCGGCGCGAAGCGCAGTCGCGCGGCAAGGTGCACGCGCTGCCTACCTCGCACGCCTTGCAGGTGTTCTTGCACTCCGCCGGGCGCGGAGTGTCCGTGCACGGACCGCCGCAGTCGTTTCCCGTCTCCCTTCCGTCCTGTACGCCGTTCGTGCAGTCGGGGATCCCGCAGACGGTCGCGTCGCACGAGAGGCTCGTGCAGTCGGATGCGGCCTGGCACTTCTTGCCGTTGGCACACGGCCCGCACGCCTGCCCGCAGTCGACGTCGGACTCGCCGGGGTCGAGACGGCCGTTCTTGCAGAGCACGGGGGCACACACCTTCGCCTCGCACTGACCCGACTGGCAGTCGTCCCCATTGGTGCACGCCTTGCCCGTCGCGCAGGTGGAGCCGCCGCCAGCCGCGCAAGAGCCGCCGCAGTCGAGGTCGGACTCGTCGCCGTTCTTCCGGCCGTCCGTGCACGTGGGCGGGTCGACGCAGACGCCGGCCTCACACGCCCCGGAGGCGCAGTCTCCTCCCTGGGTGCAGGGCGGGAGCGGGGTGTCTCCGGTGCACGCGAGGACGAGGCCGACGGGGAGACACCAAAGCGAGGCGATGCAACATACGTCTCCGTAGGATATCACGAGGTCGCTCAGCGTGGCTGCGGCGCTGTCAGCGCGGCGCCGTAGGCCTGGTGAGCTCCCGCTCTCGCTCGGAGAACGCGACGGGGACCCGTCCCCCGT
The DNA here is from genome assembly GCA_016720545.1 of Myxococcales bacterium. Classification (NCBI taxonomy): domain Bacteria; kingdom Pseudomonadati; phylum Myxococcota; class Myxococcia; order Myxococcales; species Myxococcales bacterium. The sequence goes on along the minus strand of JADKKK010000008.1, from coordinate 55,440 downwards.
GTGCACCTATCCCGGGGGCTCGGGCTCCCGCGCCAGGTCGCGCGCCAGGTCGATGGTGAGCCCTTCGTACGCCGCGTGGGCGGCCGCGAAGAGCTCGCGCGCGCGGCGCTCCTTCTCGCGCACGTCGGCGTCGCTCTGGGCCGGATCGTGGTGAAACAGGAGGAGCCGCTTGGCTCCCGCCACCCGCGCGAGCTCGGTCGCTGCGACGAACGTGCTGTGGCCCCAGCCGACCTTCGAGCCCCCATGGCCGACCGTCCCGGCGTACTCCTCGGGGGTGTATTGCGCGTCGCACACGAGGACGTCGACCCCGCCTGCGAGGCGGACGAGGTCGGCGTCGATGCTCGCGTCGGGCTCGGTGTCGGTCGCGTACATCACGCTCGCGCCGCCGTGATCGACGCGGAACGCCCACACCCCGTCCGGGTGGTTGCCGCGGGTCGCGCGCACCTCCACGTGGCCGCCGGCGCCGTCGTCGAGCATGACCACCCGGTCGTCTGCGATCTCGACGAACCGCATGGTCGCGTCGAGGTCCTCCAGGTGAACGGGGAAGTGCGGGCGGTGCATCTGACCGGCCAGGGTCTCCTCCAGGGTGCGGCTCACGTGGCTGCCGCCGTAGAGGGTGATGGTGTTGCCCGCGATGAAGGCCGGCTCGAAGAACGGAAACCCTTGAATGTGGTCCCAGTGGACGTGGCTGAAGAACAGGTGGGCGTCGATCGGCCCCTCGTGGACGAGCTTCCGGCCCAGCATGCGAAGGCCCGTCCCGGCGTCAAAAATGAGCAGGGCGCGGCCCGCGCGGACCTCGAGGCAGCTCGTGTTTCCACCGAACGCGAGCGTGTCGGCACCAGGGACGGGAACGCTGCCTCGAACGCCCCAGAACGTCACTAACATTCGCGGCTCCAGCTTCGCCACCCTTCGCGACCGTCGAGGCGACACGGGCGGCTCCACAAATAGGGCCACCGCGTCGGCCTCGTCAATGTCGGAAGCGCCTGGGGGACCGCCATCGGCCGTCGGGGGAACGGTTGCTTGGCGCTCGGAATCCCCACACAATCGCCCCGTGGGCACGTCCGTCTCCGCCTCCTCGCCGTCGCCGGCGACCGCCTTTGTCGTGCTCGGCTGCAGGCCCGAGACCCCGGTCCTCGCGGGCGCTGCGCTCCGGCGGGTGGAGGCGTGCGCGCGGGCGTTCCTCGCGAGCGCCGGGCTCGACGATTTCGTCGTGTGCGCGGGCGGCCGTGCGTGGAGCGAGCGGGTCGAGGCCGACGCCTTCGCGGAGGAGCTCGTGGCGCGCGGAATCCCTCGCGCGCGCGTCGTCCGCGAGCGCTGCTCCATGACCACCGGTGAGAACGCGCGCTTCGTGGCCGGGCTGCTCGCCCGTCGCGGCATCACGCGCGTCCGGCTCGTCACGTGCGCGTGGCACATGCCCCGCGCCGCAGGACATTTCTGGCGCCAGGGCCTGACGGTCGTCGAGGAGCCCGCGGCCGCGCCCGGCGGAGCGCTGCTCCGGGCGGCGCGCGACGCCCGCGAGCGCGCGGCCGTGTGGCTCGACGGGCGGCTCGCATGACCCGTCACCAGGTCGGTCGCGGGCGCCGCAGACGCTCACACACGGGCGCGCGGCTGGTGGGGACCGCCTACGGCGTCCGGGCTCTCCCGCGCGGTCGCGCCTTGGCGCTCGTCGTGGCGCTCGGGCTCGCCGGCTGCAGCCGTGGGGCGCCCCCCGAGCCGGCTGAAGCGGGCGCGGCGCGCGCGGCCACTCCAGCGCTCGACACCGCCGTCTTCGTGGTCGCCGCCGACCTCCGCGACAGCGCGCGCGTGCCGGCCTCCGCGCTCGCGAGCCGCAGCGACGCCGAGCGTCGGCTCGCCGCGCGCAGCTACGCGCGCATCGCGGACGAGGGCGCGGAGGCCGAGCTCGTGAAGCTCCTCGCCGACGCCGACCCCGAGGTCGTGAGCTGGGCCGCCTACGGCCTTGGCTACACGTGCAAGGGCCACGAGGACGCTCACGTGAAGGCTCTCGTCGCGCGCGCGGCGTCGCTCGAGGCGGCAGGGGCCGCGTCGAGCTCGGCGGGGCTCTCGCCGCGGGGCGTGTTCGCGCCTCCGATCGCCCTCGCGCGCGCGGTGGGGCGGTGCGCGACGCCCCTCGCCGAGGACGCGCTGGTCTCGTGGCTCAGCGCCAGAAGTGTGTATAGTACACCTGCAGCGCTCGGCCTTGGAGACCTCGCGGTCCGGCGCAAGTCTCTGCGCCCGGCGACGGTCGCGGCGCTGGTTGCGGCGGCGCCCCTCCCCGGGATGGACGTCGTGTTTCATCCGCTCTCACGCGTGACCCACGGCCCGAAGGAGGCCCCGGCTGTGCTGACCGCTGCGCGCGCCGCGCTCGCGAGGCCGTCCGACGAGCGGGTGCTCGTCGTGAAGACGCTCGCGAAGCTCGGGCCGGCGGGCGCGAGCGAGCTCGGCGCGGTGGCCTCGGCCACCACCCGCTACACCGCCGCGGAGCGCGCGGAGGCGGCTCGCGGCCTCGCGCGGCTCGACGACGCGGGACAGGGCGCGGCGGCGGCCGCGCTGCTGAACCTCGTGCCCGATCAAGATGCGGCGTTCATCGCCAGCCTGCGCGGGCCACAGATAGGCGTGCTGCTCGCGCTCATCGACGCGCTCGGGGAGGTCTCACCCGCCCGGGCCCATCCGGTGCTCAGCGCGCTGATGCGGCTCGAGCGCCCAGCGGGGTCGAAGAGCGATCCGCTGTTGTCGAGGCGCATCGACGAGCTGCGCTGCGCCTCCGCGCTCACCCTCGCGCTCGCGGGCTACGACGTCTCCGGCCTCGTCAGGTGTGCCGAGCCGGGATCGTTCGTCCAGCAGCGGGCCACCCTGAAAGGGCCGTGCTGCGGCGCCCCCTCCACGGCGGGCGCAAGGTGGCGTTCATGGCCCTGGCGCGCTCACCGCACCTCCGTGTGCGCGAGGCCGCCATCGAGGCCCTCGGCACGCACCCGGAGGTCGGCGACGCGGGGCGTGAGCTGCTCGGCGAAGCGCTCGCCAGCGACAAGGCCGGTCTCGTCGCCACCGCCGCCGACGTCGTGGTCGCGCACCCCGAGCGCACCATGGTCCTCGCCGCGCGCGAGCGTCACGCGGCGCTCGATCCCCGCGCCCCACCTCCCAGCGCGACTCCGGCGAAGGAGCTGGATCCCGCGCTCGCCAAGGCGATCGAGGGCGCACTCGCGCGGGCTTGGCCTGCCGATCGCTTCGAGACGCGCCTCTCACTGATGGAGGCCGCCGTGGCCGTCGGCCACCCTCTCGCGGCGAAGGTCGCGACCGAGGCGTGCGCGTCGCCGAACGTGACCATGCGCGAGCGTGCGGAGAAGGCGCTCCGCTCGCTCGGGCAAGCACGGGCATGCCCCGGGCGGCCGGGCGCGTCGGCCGGTGATGCGGGCGTCGCGGGCGCCACCGTGAGCGCCGTGAGATCGGCCGCCGGCGCCGCCGGTGAGGCCGGTGAGGCTGGCGGGCACGTGGCCGTAGCCGCCGAGGGGGTCACCGTGACCCTGGTGTTCGAAGCGGGCGAGATCGTCCTGCGCCTCGAGCCGGAGCTCTCTCCGGTGACGGTGGCGCATGTCGCCGCCCTCGCGCGGGCCGGGTTCTACAAGGGCATCGTGGCCCACCGCGTCGTGCCAGGCTTCGTCCTGCAGTTCGGCGATCCCGACGGAGACGGCTACGGCGGCGCCGGTGTGCCGCTGCGCTGCGAGACCTCCCCAGCGCCGTTCGCCGCGCTTGACGTCGGCATGGCGCTGGCGGGACGAGACACGGGCTCGAGCCAGCTCTTCATCACGCTGTCGCGAACGCCGCACCTCGACGGCGAGTACACGAGGATTGGGCGCGCGGCGGGCGCGGTGGACGGTGTCGCGGAGGGCGACGTCGTGATCGACGCGCGCGTGTCGGGGCCGTGACGCGCTCGGGGGGACGGCGCGTTCATCCGGCCGCCGGGGGCTCGCTCGCGGCGCCGTCGACCACGCGCAGCTCGCGCGAGTGCATGAGGCGGTACCCCGCCGCGGTGCGCTCGACGTGCCCCGCCAGGCCTACGCGCCGCAAGGTGGCGAGCGCGAGGTACACGCGGGAAGCCGCGGCGACCGGATCTGGGCTCGGGGTCGACCAGCCAAGGTCGAACAGCTCCTGCACGGGCACGGACTCCCACGGCGTCGTCTCGGCGTTGGCGACCAGGCGCTCGAGCGCGCTGCGCAGCGCCCGCCGACCCCGCAGGTGCGCGCGCTCGCGGCCCGCCTGGACGAAGGTGCCGTCGCGCGCCACGAGGACCGCTCGACGCGGCGGCATCGACTCCGCCTCGTCGGCGGCCGCGCGTCGGGAGTCGCGGAGCTCCTGGCCCACGGCGACCAGCCCGACGCCGGCGTCCAGTTGCGTGTAGAGTCCACGTATTTCGCCGGGGAAGTCTGCGCGGCCCATGGCGTGGGCAAGTAGCGACTGCTCGAACGACGCGGGGTCGACGGCCGCCGGCGCGCCGCGCACGAGCTCGGAGACGAACGCCCGCGGCAGGTCAGGCGCGCTCGCCCCGAACGGCTCGAAGAAATGCCGCACGAGCCACGGGATCTCCTCGCGGCGCGCCTCCAGGCCGGGCACCTCGAGCGCGAACGCCCCCGCCACCACGCGCGAGAGGCCTTCGTGCTCCGTGACGAGGTCGATGGGAGAAGTGCGCGAGCACATCACCACGCGCACTCCGCGCTCGCGAGACAGGCCGCACACCGCGGGGAGCCTCTGCAGCTCGTCCGGGGCGGTCGAATCGAGCGACTCGAGCACCAGCGTGGACGCCTCGTTGAAGCGCCCCTCGCCGGCGACGAGCTCGGCGAGGAGGCCCGCGAGCTCACCGGGCCGGTCGCAGTAGGCGAACACGGGCGCGCCGCGCCGCTGGCGCTGCGACGCTCGGTGGAGCTCCAGGGCGGCCGCGGTCTTCCCGGCGCCGGCCGGTCCGTACACGAAGACGTGCTGCTGGCCGGCCGCAGCCCGATCCAGGGCCTCGAGGTGCGCGGCCGTCGCCGCGGAGCGCACGATCAGGCCCTTCCGTGGGGTGGCCTCCGCCGGCGCCGCTGCGGGGTCGACGAGGAGCGCCAGCTCCCCGAGCTCGAGCACGTCTCCCGGGCAGAGCGCGGCTGAGATCGACCGGTCGATGCGCTCGCCGTTCACGAAGGTGCCGTTCGCGCTGCCCAGATCGTGGGCCACGAGACCGCTTTCGTCGGCCACGAGCCGCGCGTGCGCGCGCGAGAGCGTGCGGTCGTCGCACGCGTCGGTGGGGCCTCCCCCGTGGCGCCCGAGCACGACCGAGCCGTTCACCTCCAGCCGCTGGCCGAGCGTCTCGCCGGTCGGGCTGTGGATCACGAGCAGCGCGTGCCGGTGACCGGGCCGCGGGGGCGGCGCGGACGAGGGGCGCTGCGCGGACGTGGGCTCGTCGGCTTGGTCCATCTCGCGGTCAGCTTCGCTTGCGACGCGACGCGAGCAGCATCACCCCGAGGGCGAGAGATGCGAGCGCGCCCGCCGAAGAGGTGCTGGCGTGCGAGGTGTCGCAGGTGCACCCGCCGCCCTCGAGCGCCACACCGTCGGGCTCGGGCTCGGGGGTGGCGCGAGGCGGCGGCGCGGACGGCGCGGGCGGGGGGGCCGCGTCGACGGGGGCTGGGGCCGCGTCGGCGGCGTCCGGCGGGCCGGCGTCGCGCGGGGCCTCCCCGCACGAGCCGATGGCCTCCGTCGTGGACGTGCAGATCAGCGCCCCGGCGCAGCGGTTCCCACCGCGGCCGCGGCACCCCGCTCGGCAGAGCGAGGTGCCGTCGTCGCAGACGCGGCCGCTCGTCTCGGCGCCGCAGTCGGCGTCGCTCTTGCACTCGCCGCACCGCCCGTCGGCCGCGCAGATGGCGCTCCGGCACACGACAGCCTTCGTGCACGGCTCGCCCTTCGGCAGGCCGCAGCGCTGATCCGGCTGGAAGCACACTGCGCTCCGGCACACCGCGTCGGCGGCGGGCGGACCGCAGAGCTCTCCATTGGGGAGGCCGCAGCGATCGTCGGGTTCGAAGCACGCAGCGGAGACGCACGCACGCCGGCCGTTCTGCGGCGTGCAGTCGCCCGAGATCGGCGCGACGTTCGGCAGTGGCTGGTCGTTCGGGGTCTTCGGCGTGCACGTACCCGCGGCGCACCACTCGGCCGAGGTGCAGTCGGCGTCGGTCGTGCAGACCGCGCCGCACGCGCCGGTGGTGAGGTTGCAGATCCCGCCCGGCCGCCCGACGCAGTCGGCGTTGCTCGTGCACTTCGCGCAGGCACCCGCCGCGGTGCAATAGGGCTGGTTCGTCGTCGGGCAGGGGCGCGCGCCGACCGCCCCGAAGTCGACCGTGCAGGTCGCGCAGGCGTTGCCGGCGCACACCGGCTTCGCGCCCGGGCACTGTGTGTAGGATGCACATTCCACGCAGCGCCCCGCGTCGGCGCCGCCGACGAGGCACACGGGGAGCGCGGGGGTGGGGCACGCGCGGCTCGCGCCGGCGCCGTAGTCGACGAGGCAGCCAGCGCAGGTCCCGGCCACCGTATTGCAGGTCGGCGCGGCCGGCGTGTTGCACCGGGTCACGTTCACCTGCGTGCACTCGGTGCACTTGCCCGTCGCCGGGCCCGCGGTGTTGCAGGCGGGCCTCGTCGCGTCGATGCAGGCCTGCGACGCGCCGGAGCCGAGCTCGCCGTTGCACACCTCGCACGCGTACGGATGAACGCGGCCGCAGCGCGTGCCGGGGCAGTCGGCGTCGACGGCGCACGTGTCGACGGGCACGGGGGTGGGCTCGGGGAAGCCGCCGTCGCCCGAGTCGGTCGCCCACGTGTCGCGCGGCGAGCCGCGCCCGCCGGCGGCCGAGACCGACCCCTGGTTCACGAGGATGGTGCCGCCCGCGCCGGCGCCGATCGTGGCGCGAAAGCGGATCCGCGTCTCGGCGCCCGCGGCGAGGGTGCCGCCGCGCGTGCCGTCGGCGCCCACGCCGAGGTAGGCCGTGAGAGTGCGGGTCGCGTCGTCGAAGTCGATCGAATCGAGGTCTTTTCGGTCAGTCTTCACGCCCAGGTTCGGGCCGCTCACCACCTCGCTGGACCCTGGCACGTAGGTAAAGCCGGCAGGCACGACGTCGGTGAGCACGACGCCGACCGCGTCGTCGTTTCCGCTGTTGGTCACCGAGAGGGTGAACTCGATCGTGTCGCCCACGAAGATCGCGCCGCCCGGCCTCGCCAAGATCGGCCGCGCGGTCTTCACCGAGGTCGTGAGGTCCGGGGCGAGCGTGGAGACCGACGTGACGAGCGCGCCGATGGCGTACTTGTCGTTCGTCGAGGTCGCGGTGATCGTGGCCGCGTCGTCGCCCGCGCGTACGAGCGACGTGATGTCGACGATGTCGAGATCGTACCCGCTCATGCTGCGCGCGGTGCCGGTCTGCTGGGGCAGGTCACCCGCGAGGCTCACGGGCAGGCCGAACACGGAGCGGGTGCCGTTGAAGAAGTTCGTCGTCGGGTTCAGGGCGTTCCCGAGCAGGGTGGGCAGCGGGGCGCTGCGCGCCTTGAAAGCGAGGGAGTCGCCGAGCCCGCCGTCGTCTCCCTCGTAAGCCACGACGCCGAGCTTCGCGTCAAAGCCCATCGTGGGCACCAGGAACCCCGAGATGTTCACCTGCGCCGACCCCCCGAGCTCCACGAAGTCGAGGCCGTCGAACAGGGTGACGTTGCGGACGGGGTCGGCGGGGCGGTCGTAGACGACGACCAGCGTCCACGCCGCGAAGGCGTCGTTGATGGTCTGGTCGACGACGGGCTGCGAGTCGAACCCCGCCACGCGGTACGCGCCGGTGCCGAACTGGCGCACCACGGACGTGACGTTCGCTGTATTCTGATAATACACGTTTCCGCCGGCCGCCACCGTCAGCGAGTCCTGTGCGGTCACCGTCGCCACGAACGCGCCGGGCCGCTCCAGCGTCACGGTGGGGCGCGGCGGGCCGGCCACGAGCGTCGCCGCCCAATAGAGCTGGGCGTGCACCACGTTCGCGCCCGCCGGGAGCTGCGCGCCCACGCGTGCGCCGGTGCCGAGCACGGCGGTGCTTCGCGCGTTCGCCAGAGTGATCGCGGTGGACGCGAGCGCCTGCCCGGCGGCGGGCTCGTCCGCGCGCCAGAAGACGTCGTACGCCGAGTCGGTGGTGTTCGTCCCGCACGCCCCCACCGTGCCCACGACCGGCGCGGGCGCGGCCTGCGCGCCCGTGCGGCACTCCTGGCCTAGGGTGTTGCCGATCATCACGAAGTCGCCGTGCAGGTTGAACTGCCGGCGCAGCCGTGGCGCGGCCTCGGCGGGGGTCGCAGCGAGGCCGAGCCCGGCCAGCGACAGCGCGCAGCAGAGACCGGCGAGGTGGCGCGTTCGCCCGCGCGTTCCGAACTTCATGGCTGACACGTCTCCGCGTGGGTTCGTGGGGGACCTGAGGTCGACACGACCCGCGTCCTTACTGGCTTTTTTAGCCGGCGCGACACGTAGTGCAAGTCGCGCAGCGAAGCAACGCGCCCGCGAGGTAGCACGCATTGGTGCTTCCGTGCTACGCTCGCCCGGGATGTGGATGACACTCACCGCCTGCGCCTTGGGGCTCGCCGCCGGCGTCCGGCACGCGTTCGAGCCGGATCACCTCGCGGCGGTCTCCACGCTCGTCACGGGGGCGCGCCCTGGGCGGGCCGCGCTGCGCTTCGCGGCGGCTTGGGGGGCGGGGCACGGCGCCGTCTTGCTCGCCGTGGGGGGGCTCCTCTTCGCGCTGCGCGCCGAGATGCCCAGCCGCGTGGCCGACGGCTTGGAGCTCCTCGTCGCCTTCATGCTCGTGGTCCTCGGAGTGCGGGGGATTCGCCGCGCGCGCGCCGAGCCCCTCTCGCATGAGCCGGCGATCGAGCCGCCTGCGCCCGCCGCGTCGGTCACGGCGCTGCCGTTCCTCGTGGGCACCCTCCACGGGCTCGCCGGCAGCGGCGGGCTCACGGCCGTCGTGGCGGCCGAACAGCCCTCGCTCGCCCGCGGCCTCCTCACGATGGGCCTCTACGGCATCGGCGCGGCCGTGGGCATGGTCGCCCTCGCGGGCGTGGCGACCCTCCCGCTGCGCCGCCAGAAGGCCACCGGCGCGCGCGTGCTTGCCGTCTTGGGCACCCTCGCGAGCGGAGTGTCGGTCGTCGTAGGGCTCGCGTGGGGCGCGCCCGTGCTGCACCGCATGCTCGGCTGGGCCTGAGCCTGCGAGCGAGCCGACGACGACGTCCCGTGCAATACGGGGCGCGAGGCTCCGCGAGGCGCGAGGCTCCGCGACGAATCAGCGGACGCGCCGCTAGCTGGCGCTCAGAGCGCTCCGTTCAGCAGATCGCCGAGGCCCTGCATGGCGGGCGCCGCCGGCGACTCCGCCGCCGCGGGGGCAGGGGGCGCAGGTAGGGCCTTCGGCCCCTCGTCGGGCGTCGGGGCCGCCGGCGCCGCGGCCGGTGTGGCCCCACGCGGCGCGGGCGGCGCGGGTCTGGGCGCGGCCTTACGAGGCGCGGCGGCCGGTGCCGGTGTGGCGCGCGCGGCCGCCGCGGTCGGCGTAGCCGCTGCCGTGGCGGGAGCCGCGGTGGCGGCGGCGGGAGCGGCGGTCGCGATGGGAGCAGCGGTCGTGACAGGAACGGCGGTCGTGACAGGAACGGCGGTCGCGACAGGAGTGGGCGTCGTGACCGTCGGGGCAGGCGCCATCGCGACCGTTGCGACTGGCGTGGCGGGCGCGGCGGGCGCGGCGGGCGTGGCAGGCGCGGGCTCCCGCAGGAGGAAGAAGAATCCCCCGGCGAGCGCGGCGACCAGCGCGGCCAAGAACAAGAGTGGAGCGGTCCAGCCTGTGCGCTCACGGCCCCGGTGTCGCGACACGTCGGAGCTGGTCGAGACCTGCCCGGACTCGGAGCCGGGGGCGCCCGGGAACCCGAAGCGGGGCGAGAACGTGTTCGCCGAGGAGCTCGGAAGCACCGGGAGGGAGGAGCCCACGGTCGGGTAGGCGCGCGGGGACTCGACCCGCGGAACGAAGGCGCCCGGAGGTGGGAACGTTGGCGGCGGGAAGCCCTGCTGCGGCTGGGCGGGCGCCGGTACGGGGGCCAAATAGGGCTGCGCGCCGATGGGCGCGGTCCGCGCGGCGCCCTCGGCGCCGACGAGCCGCGTGGCCGGGCTCACGGGTGCGAAGCCGGGGGTCGCCTGCGCGGGCGGCGCGTGGGGCGCCGAGCCGCTCATGTCGGGGTGGAGCGAGATGTCGTCGGAGAAGCTGATGTCGCTGAAATCGCGAGGGACGACCTGGACGTCGGCCGAGTCGGCGAAGCGAATGAGCGGCGGGAGCCGGGGCTCGGCGGCAGGGGCGAGCTCCCGCCCCGTGAGGTTCCACACCGGGCCGTCGGCCGAGTCGGAGCTCTCCGCGGGGTGCGCGCCCGAGGTCTCGAGCGCCACCAGGCGCGCGGCGGGCGACTCGGAGGGGTACGCCTCGCGCCCCCAGTCCTCGTTGCGCGCGAAGGTCTGGAGCCCCGGGTCCGAGGTCTCCGTGGTGCCGACGCGGCCGGGCCGCACATCGACGGCCGCTCGCGCAGGGAAGCGCGCGTGTTGGCCCAGGTCCGTGACGGTCTCGGGCTCGGGCGCGACCGCCGGATCGAACGAGTCGGGGATCAGCTCCAGCACGGGCGCGCGCTGCGCGAACGCGTCGCCGAGCACGGGGGTGCTCCCGGTCGGGAGGATCTGGAGGGTGATGCTAGGCGCCGAAGGGAAGGAGGGCAGGGGGCCGGAGGAGGGGGGGCCTCCGCCGGGTGCGGTGGGGCTGTCCTCGTCGGTGACGCTCGGGAGAAATCCGGCGTCGCGCAGCAACCGCCGCCGGTCCAGCTGCTGCGTGGTCGCGTCGAGCCGCGCGCCCGTCCGACGCCGCCGGTTGAACGTGAGCACCGACTTCACCTCGGTGATGCCAGGCACGCTGATGTCGCCGTCTTCGGCGGGCGGGCGCGGGGCCGGCGCGGGCTCCTCACGGACCTGCGTCTCATCCAGCCAGTCGGGATCCGGCGTCGCGTTCAGCAGGGGCAGGTTGGCTGCCGACATCGCGAGCCGCGCCGGCGGCGGATCGCTCCGCCGCGGCGGCGGAGCGACCGGCGGCAGGGTGGGCGCCTTGCGCAGACGTATCTCCGGTCGCCGGGCCGGCGGCACGTCGGAGGGGGCGACGGAAGGGAGCATGTCCTCTTCAGGCCGTGCACGAACCGTGCGCGCGGGGCTCTCAGGGATCTTCTTCAAAATACCGCTCGCGGCCGGCGCTGCTGGGACTCCGGAGATCCATGGGGTGGGCGCAAGGGGGTCCATGTGCGCGCGCAGCGACGCGAGCGACTGGCGCGCGCGTCGCGTCCCGCCCGCGGCCTGGTGGCGCCGAGCAGGGAGAACGACCGCCGCGCGCGGCGGGGGCTCACCCGTCGGCTCGCTCGAGCCATAGGGACGGGTCGCCCCGCTCGTTCGTGTCGAGGTGCACCACCGAGGGCCGGCAGCACACGATGCAGTCCTCCACGTAGCTCTGTCGCTGTCCCCCCGAGACGTCCACCGACACCTCGGTGGTCTCGCCGCAGAAGGGGCACGACGCGGTCAGCGTGCTCGGCCACAGCGCCGCGTTGCGCGCGCGGTTTCGTCGGGAGGAGGGCGGCTTCTTGTCCATGAGTTCTCCGTTCAGATCGGGCACCCCGAGAGCGGCGGGCGGCGTGAGGCCGCGTCGCCGTAGAGCCAGCTGAAGGAAGTCGAAGAAAGGACGCGGGCACGAGCGGAGGAAGGGGAGGAGCGGAGCTGCGACTGCGCGAGTCGCGCCGGCTTCAAGCATTCGAGCCCCTCGGTCCACATTCAAGTAAAAAGCGCCGTCTCGCCGCGTCATTCACGCCGACGGAGGTCGCCCACGTCGCGTTGCCGCTCCGAGCAACCCCGGGCTTCCTGTAACGGGCAAGACTCGGTACCCTGCAACGCGAGGTTCTATCTTGGACGCGAAGCGCATCGACGTGCTCTCGGACTCGACGGGCGAGACGGCCGAAAAGGTCGTCCGGGCCGCGATGCTCCAGTTTCCCCACTCCGGAGCGCAGATCCGCATCCACACGCGAATCCGCACCCCCGACGCGGCCCGACCCATCCTGGAGCGGGCCGCCCAAGAGGGCGCGCTCGTGGTCTTCACGGTCGTGAGCCCTGAGCTCCGCGAGTTCATCCACGCGGCGAGCTACGAGCTGCGCGTCGAGGCGCTCGACCTCATCGGCTCGCTCATCGGCAAGCTCCAAGTTTACCTCGATCGTCAGCCGATCAACACGCCGCGCGGAATGCTCCCGCTCTCCGACGAGTACTTCCGCCGCATCGAGGCGGTCGAGTTCACCGTGAAGAGCGACGACGGCAAGGAGCCCCGCAACTTCAAGAAGGCCGATCTCGTGCTCGTCGGCGTGAGCCGCACCTCGAAGACGCCGCTCTCCACGCTGCTGGCGCAGAAGGGCCTCAAGGTCGCGAACCTCCCGCTGGTCCTCGGCGTCGAACCCCCGCCCGAGCTCGACGAGAGCAAGCAGGACCGCATCGTCGGCCTCACGATCGGGCTCGAGCCGCTCGTCGAGATCCGCAAGGCCCGCCTGCGGCAGCTCGGGATGAGCGTCGACGCGAGCTATGGCCTGAAAGAGCAGGTCAAAGAAGAGCTCGAGTACGCCCAGAAGGTGTTCGCGAAGCACCCCTCGTGGCCGGTCGTCGACGTCACGGGGCGCGCCATCGAAGAGACCGCGGTCATCATCCTCGAGGCCCTCAACGACCCGAACCGCTCGGCGCGAAACCAGCTCGTGTAGCGCCGCGCCGGCCCGCAACGTCGGGCCGTCGGCTCAGGCGCCGTGCGCGCTGCGCGCGAGCGAGTACCGGCCCGTCGGCTGGTCGTAGAGGTCGACCTCGCCCTCGTATTGCATTCCGAGGTGCTCGCTCACCCGCACCGACGCGGTGTTGCGTGCGTCGATGTGGGCAACCACCCGGGGTATCGCGTGCCGCTCGAACGCGAACGAAGCGGCGGCCCGCGCCGCCTCGCTGGCGATGCCTTGGCCCCAGCGGCTCCGCACGACCGTCCAGCCGAGCTCTATCCACTCGGAGGGCGTCTCACGGACGAACGCGCCGACGGTGCCCACGAGCTCGCCCGTCGCGACCTCCTCGACCGCCCACCAGCCGGTGCCCGTCAGGGTCCAGAGCCCCACGCCGATCGCGAGTAGGCGCCACGCGCCGCGCCGATCGACCACGCCGCCGACGAACTGCGCCGACTCGGGATCGCCGAAGCTCGCGGCGAGCACGTCGAGGTCGCCTTTCCGAAAGCCTCGTAGCAGCAGGCGCGGGGTGGCCACCCGCGGGACGAGGAGGGCGACGAGGTCGTCGGAGGGGGCGAGCATCGCATCGGCATAGCGTCGGCCCGCGAGGTGGGCAACCGCCACGAGGGCGACGGCGACGGTCGGTGCGGAGCGGCGGTGCCCACACTTTCGCGCTATGTTCCCGCGCCATGTCCGAGCCCCTTCCCCCCGAGGCCACGCCGAGCCTGCCCAGCCTGCCCAGCCTGCCCAGCCCGCCCAGCGCGGCGAGCGCGCAGGCTGACCGCCCGAGCGACAACCCTGGAAACTTCATCCACGAGCTCGTCCAGGCCGACGTCGCCGCGGGCAAGCACCAGGGCCGCGTCCTCACGCGCTTCCCCCCCGAGCCGAACGGTTATCTCCACGTCGGCCACGCGAAGTCGATCTGCCTGAACTTCGGGCTCGCGGAGTCGTTCCGCGGCACGTGCAACATGCGCTTCGACGACACGAACCCCGAGGCCGAGGACGTGGAGTACGTCGAGTCGATCCTCGCCGACGTGAAGTGGCTCGGCTTCTCGTGGGAAGGCGAGCCCAAGTACGCCTCCGACTACTTCGAACAGCTCTACGGCTTCGCCGTGAAGATGATCGAGGCCGGGACGGCGTACGTCGACAGCCGCTCCCTCGAGGAGATCCGAGAGACCCGGGGCGACTTCCACAAGGTGGGCGTCGATAGCCCCTTTCGGGCGCGCTCGGTCGCCGAGAACAAGGACCTCTTCGCGCGCATGCGCGCGGGCGAGTTCGCCGACGGCGCCCACGTGCTGCGCGCCAAGGGCGACATGGCCTCCCCCGACGTGAAGATGCGCGATCCGGTGATGTACCGCATTCGCCGCGCTCACCATCACCGCACGAAAGATGTATGGTGCATCTATCCCATGTACGACTGGGCGCACGGGCAGTCGGACTACCTCGAGGGCATCACGCACTCGGTGTGCACGCTCGAGTTCATCAACCACCGGCCGCTCTACCACTGGTTCCTCGACCAAGTGGGCGCCGGCGACGAGCGTCCGCAGCAGCTCGAGTTCGCTCGCCTGAACCTCACTTACACGGTGCTGTCGAAGCGCAAGCTCCAGGAGCTCGTCGCGAAGAACGTCGTGAGGGGGTGGGACGATCCGCGCATGCCAACGCTCGCGGGGATGCGCCGCCGTGGGGTCACGCCCGAGGCGCTCCGCGCGCTCTGCGATCGCGTGGGGGTGGCCAAGAGCGACTCGCTCGTCGACGTGGCGCTCTTCGAGCACGCGCTCCGCGAGGACCTGAACGCGCGCTCGCGTAGGGTGATGGCCGTGCTGCGGCCGCTCAAGATCACGCTCGTGAACTTCCCCGAAGGGGAGACCCTCACGTTCGACGCGCCGTTCAACCCGGACGATCCCGACGGCCCCCGCCGCCCGCTGCCGCTCACGCGCGAGCTCTTCATCGAGCGCGACGACTTCATGGAGACCCCGCCGAAGAAGTTCTTTCGCCTCTCCCCCGGCACCGAGGTGCGCCTCCGCTACGCGTGCATCATCAAGTGTGTAGGCGTGAAGAAGGACGCGAACGGCGAGGTCGTCGAGGTGCTCTGCGAGTGGGATCCGGAGTCGAAGGGCGGCACTCCGGCCGACGGCCGAAAGGTGAAGAGCACGCTCCACTGGGTGAGCGCCGCGCACGCGCTCACGGCCGAGGTGCGCCTCTACGATCGATTGTTTTCGGTGGAAAACCCGCTCGGCGACAAGGACAAGTCGTTCCTCGACCACGTGAACCCAGCGTCGCTCGAGGTGGTCGCCGATGCCAAGCTCGAGCCCTCGCTCGCCGAGCGGGACGCCGGCGATCGTGTGCAGTTCGAGCGCGTCGGGTATTTCTGCAAAGACCCAGACTCCAAAGCAGGAGCGCCCGTGTACAATCGCACGATTGGGCTGAAGGACTCGTGGGCGAAGGTCGCCGGTCCCGCGCCCGGCGCGAAGGGCGGTGGCCAATGAGGGCCGCGCGCCTCGCGCGCTTCGCCGCGCTGCTCGGCCTCGCGCTCGTCGTGCAGGCGGCGGGGTGCAAGAAGAAGACCGATACTCCGTCTCCCCTCAGCGGGGTGTTCGAAGGGACGCTCAGCGTGCGCTTCGACTCCAAGTCCGGAGAGCCGCCGCTCGACCTCGACATCACGCTGAAGAGGGACAACGTGCGCGTCGAGCTGCCGAGCTCGCTCACCGCGGGCGCGCTCGGCGGCGGCAAGGCGTGGGGGGTGTTCCGCGCGGGCGAGAAGAGAGGGTTCGTCGCGATCGCGGCGACGAAGCAGGCGTACGTGCTCGACCTCGAGGCGGCGGGCGACGACCTCAAGAAGGCGGTCCCGGCCGCCCGCGGGGGGCTCCCCGGGCTGCCCCGCACCCCGCGGGGAGCGTCGAACGTGAAGCGCACGGGCCAGAAGAGCACCGTCGCGGGCGTGCCCTGCGAGGACTGGGAGCTGCACCACGACGGTGAGCGCGCGCTCGTGTGCGTGGCCGACGAGAGCGCGTCGTGGCTCAAGCTGCCCTCGAAGGCCCTCCCTGACGACATCGCGTTCGCGTCCGAGCTGCTCGACGGCAAGCACTTCCCGCTGCGCGTGATTGCCTACGAGGGCACGCGAGAGGCGAGCCGCATCGAGGTCACTAAGCTCCTGCAGCGCGCGGTCCCCGACACCGATTTCCAAGTGCCCGCGGGGTTCACCTCGATCGACGTCCAGCAGATGCTCAAGGTCGGCGCCCCCGGGGGCCCGGCGGCGATGCCGGGGCTCTTGCCGCCCGGGCTCACGGGCCTCGAGGACATGCCCATCCCCGGGAGCCCTGGAATGCCGTTGAACTTCCCGGCGCAGCCCGCCCCGCTGCCCACACAAAAGAAGTAGCCCACGCCGCGGCGCGCGGCGCTCTCGTGTGCACGCCGCCGCCGCGGTAGGCTCCGCGGATGTGCTCGAACCTCGCACGGCGTGTGTCGGCGGTCTCGCTCGGGGTCGTGCTCCTTGCGTCACGGCCTGCGCGGGCCGACGAGTGGTACGGGTACCAGACCATGGCCGCGGACGGGGTCGCGACGTCCCTCCTCGTGGGGGCCGCCCTTGGGGACAGCGCAGGTGTCTCGAAGCCGCTCTTCGTCGCCTCGGCGGCCACGTACGTCCTCGCCTCCCCGGTCATCCACGCAGCGAACGGGCGCGGGGGACCGGCGGTCGGCGCGCTGGGCCTCCGCGTGTTCGCGCCCGTCTCGCTCGGTCTCCTCGGGATCGCCGCGGGCGCGGGGTTCGGCGACAGACGAAATTGGGGGACCCCCCTCATCGGCGGGCTCGTGGGGTTCGGCGTGGGGGTGCTCGCCGCGATGGTGATCGACGCGGCCGCGATCGCGCGGAAGGAGAGCCCCTCACTCACGACGCCGCAGGGGGCCGGCGCGCTCGCCGTGGGCAGGGAGGCTGGCTTCAGCTTCGGGGGGCGCTTCTGACCCTGACCACCTGACCGGGTGGTGCCGGTCGCGGAGCGCGGGCGCTCCCGCGCGCGACTCGGGTCTTGCCACGCGCCTCGAACGCGGGTCAGCTGTCGCGACGATGCACCCCAACGCCGCGCTGCTCCACCGCTTCTACGAGGGTTTCCAGCGTCGCGACGCCGAGGCGATGGCCGCGTGCTACGCCCCCGAGGTGGTCTTCACCGACCCCGCGTTTGGCGAGCTGCGTGGGGCGCGTGCGGGGAACATGTGGCGGATGCTCACGGGCCGCGCCGCCGATCTCGTCGTCACGTTCCGGGACGTCGAGGCCGACGAGCGCGCGGGCCGCGCCCACTGGGAGGCGACCTACACGTTCTCCGCGACGGGCCGGAAGGTCCACAACGTGATCGACGCGACCTTCGCCTTCGAGGGCGGGCTCGTCGCGCGCCACGCCGACGTCTTCGACTTCTGGCGGTGGTCACGCATGGCGCTCGGCCCGGCGGGGCTCCTCTTGGGTTGGACGCCGATCCTCTCGAACAAGGTCCGGGCTCAGGCGAACCGCGGCCTCGACGCGTTCGAGCGCGGGCTACGCGAGCAGGCCTGACAGCTCGCCCTCCACCCGCCGCAGCGCCGCGCGCGGGCTCCGGGGCCCGTCGCCGAGTCGCTCAGCAACCGCAGAGCAGCTCGCAGCTCCCCACGCCCGCCCGGGCGCAGTCGGCCATGCACTGCGCGTCGCAGCCGCGCGTGTTCGTGCCCGACGAAGCGCTCGGCTTCGGCGCCTTCGTGCCCGAGATGCACCGTCCCTCGTTCACCTGCCCGCACACGATGATGCGGTTCTGGTTCTCGAGCAGCGCCTTCGCCTGGGTGCACGTGTTGGGTGTGCCGATGGGGCACAGCACGTCCTGGCAGGCGCACTGAAGGTCGAACGTGGAGCCGTTCGCGCGGAAGCCGCAGCCTGGGTAAATGGCCTGATCCACGAGCAGCCCCGGGCACACGCTGACGCCCGCGCACAACAGGGCGCCGGTCTCGCGCTCGACGCCGCACCCAAGCCCCTTGACGCTGGCGCTCGCCGCGCCGCTGCCGCCGTCGCCGGCCGCACCCGACCCGCTGCCCGTGCCGACAGAGGTGTTCCCGACACGCGGCGAGCGCGGCGAGCGCGGCGAGCCTGCAACATCTTGAAAGTATGAAAAAATACGGCGCAGCCGAGGCGAAGGTGTGCGGTCGAGGCGCGCGCGCGAGCATGCGCCAACCCTAGCGGAAGGATCCGTGAAAAGGCCAACTTCCACGCGCCGACCTTCACGGCTAGCCTGCCAGTCATGACGACGGACGCCTACGCCCCGGTGCTTGACGAAAAGACCGCCGCGCTCTCGCGGCTCGTGAGCGTGGTCGCGGAGGACGGGCTCTTCGCTCTCGCCGGCGGCGGCGGTGTGGCGTCGCTCGAGGCGCTCGCCAAGCGCCGCGGCGAGGCGTACGCCACCGTGCTCGCGGGGCACCCGATCCACGCCATGACCAACTCGTTCGACGTGTGGCTCCTCACCCTCACGCGGGCGATGGCGCCGGTCGCGCCGCCAGCCAACCTGCCCATGGCGGCGCTCGTGCGTGACGGGCTTACCCTCGAGTCCGGGGCTCGGGGGCTCCGCTCGCTCTTCTCGTCGAAGCCGAGCGACAAGGACGTGCAGCGCGTGAAGCGCCTGGGCACCCTCGCGGTCCGCGCCCTCCGCGCAGTGCTCGTCGCCGACGGTCCGCTCGACCCCGAGGAGGTCCGCACGGTCGCCGCGTTCCTCGGGTCGCTCGGCCTCCCCGAGGGCGAGACCAACCCGCTCTACACCGAGGCCCCCATCCCCATCGCGCAGCTGGATCTCTACGGCGAGCTCGAGAAAGACTTTGGCGAGTCGCTCGTGCTCGGCGCGTGGCTCGCCGCCGCGTGGGACGAGCTCGACCCCCGCGAGGAGACCGTGGTCCGCACCCTGGCGGGGAAGCTCTCCCTCCGCGTGGAGATCGTGGAGGAGCTGCGAAACCGAGCGATCGCGCAGATCGACGCGCGCCGGCTGCTCGGCCTCGCGACCACCGACGGCCTCCGCTACCTGCTCTCCGATCGCGTGGCGACGCACGGGAAGGAGCTCATCCTTCGCACCGCCGAGCTGCTCCTCCCGCGCCGCTTCCGCGACGAAGCCACGGGGCCCGTTCACCACAAGGTGGCCGCCACCCTGGGGCGCCGCTACACCGCCCTCTCGTCCGACGAGAAGCAGACCGCGCTCGGCGTGCTGTGGGCGGCCGCCATGTGGGAGGATCCGAGCCAGTCGCGGCGGGCGCTCCTCCGCGCGCGCCACGACAAGATCGCGAACGATCTCGGCGACGACGGCGCGCGCGCCCGGAGCGCCATCGAGTCGTGGCTCGCCGACACGCTGGCCCCCGCGGCCTTCCCGATGGGGTGAGCGGGCCGCGAGCCCCCGCGCCGCCCCGCGCCACGCCACAGCAAGATCCGCGCGACGGCGCGACCCCGCGCGACGGCGCGCGAACTCAGCGCGAACCCCGCGCGACTGGAGCCAGGCATGCGTGAAAATAAGGTGGGTTTCATCGGCGGCGGCAACATGGCCGAGGCGCTCGTGCGAGGGCTGTTGCATTCGAAAGTAAAGGTGCCTGACGACATCTGGGTGAGCGACGTGAAGCCCGAGCGGCTCGCGCACCTCGAGGCCGATCACGGGGTGCACACCACCGTCGACAACCACGCCCTCGTGCGCGCCTGCGGCGTCGTCGTGGTGTCCGTGAAGCCTCAGGTCGTCGACAAGGTGCTCGCCGCGATCGCGCCCGACGTCGGGCCCGAGACCCTCATCGTCTCCGTCGCGGCCGGCGTGCCGATCGCCGCGATCGAGGCGCGTCTCCCCGGCGCGCGCGTCGTGCGCACCATGCCGAACACTCCCGCCACGGCGCTCGCGGGCGCCACCGCGGTCGCCGCGGGCACGCTCTCCACGGACGACGACGTGGCCACCGCCCGCGCGCTGTTCGAGGCGGTCGGCCGGGTGGTGGTGCTCGACGAGGCCCAGCTCGACGCGGTGACGGGGCTCTCGGGCAGCGGCCCGGCCTACGTGATGCTCATCATCGAGGCCCTCGCCGACGGCGGCGTGAAGGTGGGGCTCCACCGCGACACCGCGCTGCTCCTCGCCGCGCAGACCGTGTACGGCTCGGCCAAGCTGCTGCTCGAGACCGGCGAGCACCCGGGCCGCCTGAAGGACATGGTCACGAGCCCGGGCGGCACGGCGATCGCCGGGCTCCACACGCTCGAGTCCGGCGCCCTCCGCAAGACCCTCATCGACGCGGTCGAGACCGCCACGGCGCGGGCCGCCCAGCTCGGTGAGCAGATGTCGCGCAAGATGGGCGTGCCGCCCCGCGAGTAGGGCGCGCGGAGCAAGCTAGGGCCAGCGCCGCCTACTTCTTCACGAAGATGTCGCTGTAGGTCGCGAACAAGAACAGCATGAAGAACATGACGAGGCCCACGACGTGGACCTTGGCCTCCATCTTCGCGTCGGCCTTGCGGCGCGAGATGCCCTCGTAGGCGAGGAAGATCATCCGGCCCCCGTCGAGCGCGGGGAAGGGCAGCAGGTTGAACGCGCCGATGTAGGCGGAGAGCGCGCCGAACTGCCGCAGGCCCTCGTCGATGCTCTCGCGCACCGTGGCGCTCATGTCCTTCACGATGCCCACCACGCTGCTCACCTGCGGCTTCTCCTTGAAGGTGAGCATGCGCGCCATCCCCTGGACGAAGCCGACCACCACCTTCGGCGGGCCCTTCACGCTGAGGACCGCGGCCTCACCGACCGAGACCGGCACGACGCGTGTCTCCGGGCCAACCATGATCTTCCCCGGGTTCTCGCCGTCCTTGTTGGGCGTCGGGCGCATGTGGAGGCGGGCGCCCGCGCGCTCGATCTCGACGTCGATCTCCTCGCCGGGGTGCGGGCCGATGTGACGGGTGAGGTCCTTCCAGTCTTTGATGAGCTCGCCGTTCACGGCGATGATCTTGTCGCCGTTGCGGATGCCCACCTTCGCCGCGGGGCCGTCCTCGTGGACGCTGACGCGCATGCTCGACTCGTCGATCACGCGCTGGCCTCCGAGCATGTACCCACAAAAGAGAAACACCGAGGCGAACAGGTAGTTGGCGATCGAGCCCGCGGAAATGGTCGCGAAGCGGGCGCGGAGCTTCGCGTTCGCGTAGCTCGTGGCGTCGTCGGGATCGATCTCCTCGTACGGGTTCATGCCCGCGATCTTCACGTAGGCGAGGAATGGGATGAGGCCGATCTGAAAGGTGGTGGGGCTGCCCTTCGGCTTGTGCTTCCACAACGTGGGCCCGAACCCGATCGAGAACTTCTCGACCCGCATGCCGAAGTACCGCGCGACGAAGTAATGTCCGGCCTCGTGCACGACCATCAGGAGGGCGAGCCCGAGTATCGTCAAGATGTACGAGCCGATCCTCATGGGTGCCAGTCTACCCAATCGGCGCTCGAAGCGCGAAAGGTGCCGCCCGGACGTGTCCATGCGCCTGCCCGTGGCCACCTCGGCGGCGCCCCGCGTGTCGCGCCCGCGTTGGCGCTCGCGCTGACCGCGCGGCTCGCCGTGGCCGCGGAGCCCCTCGAGCCCGCGGCCGACGCGACGTCCGAGCCCGCGTCGGTGCGCGTCCGCGGCGCGCGCCCTGGGGGCTTCGAGTCCCGCGCGACCGAGGGCGACACGCCCCGCGAAGTCACCGACGTCGCGAGCCTGCTCGCTCCGCTGCCCGGCGTGCACGTCCGGCGCTTCGGCGGCGACGACTCGCTCGCGACCCTGTCCGTTCGGGGCTCGAGCTCGTCTCAGGTGGCGATCGTGCTCGGCGGCGTGCCGCTCAGCGGCGGCTCCGACCCCACCCTCGATCTCGGGTCCCTGCCGCTCTGGCCCGGCGTCCAAATGCGTGTATACCGCAGCTTTGCGCCCGCCGCGCTCGGGCCTGGCTCGCTGGGCGGGACCCTCGAGCTGCGCGCGCCGCCCGTCAGCGGCCCACCGCGCACCGAGGTGTGGTCGGCGGTGGGCTCGTTCGGGGCGCTCCGCCTGCGCGTGGGCGACTCACGCACGCTCGGCGACGGGCCCGACGCCCCGCGCGTGACCGCCGCGCTCTCCGCGAACCGCACGGACGGCGACTTCACCTACGTCGACGCGCTCTCGCTCGCGAGCTCCACGCGGGCGGAGCGCACGCGCACCAACGCCGGCGTGGCCGCCGCGAACGGGCTCGTGCAGTGGTCTCTGCCCTTTCGCCTCTCGCCCACCGCGGCGAGGACCGCGCGCCTCACGGTCCTCACGCTGCTCCAGGCGCGTCGCCAAGGCCTCGCAGGCACCATCAAGGCGCCCACCACCACCGAGGCGCTCACCTCGACCCGCGCGCTCGCCTCGGTCGAGCTGGCGGCGCCCGCGTCCGCGGGCTCCACGCTGTTCGCGCGCGGGTGGGGTCGCCACAACCACCTCGCCCTCCGGAGCCGCCCCGACGAGGCGCAGCTCAGCGGCACCCCGCTCTCCACCTCCGACACGATCGTCGCCCTCGGCGGCTCGGCCGGCCTCCGTGGCAGGCCCACACGCGGCGTGTCGGCGGAGGCGCGCCTCGACGGCGCCGGCGAGCGCTTCTCCCCTGGCACCTGGGTGGGCGCGCTCGCGCCAGGCGGCGCGACGCGGGCGAGCGCCGGCCTCGGGGCCGACGTCGAGGGGCGCCCCGCCGAGCGCCTCACGCTCACCGCGAGCGGCCGCGCGGATCTGTGGCACGACGCGGCGGCCGAGGGCGCGGGCGAGGACGCGGCGCGAGGCACGGGCCACCTCGGCGCGCAGGCCGAGCTCGGGGCGCTCACCCTCGCGGCGCACGGAGGTCACCTCGCGCGGGCCCCGGGCTTCGTCGAGCGCTACGGCAACCGGGGCGCGTTCTTGGGCTCGCCTGGGCTGCGCCCCGAGGCCGCCACCACACTCGATCTTGGCGCGTCGCTCGGGGGCCGCTTCCGGGACCTCACCACAAGCCTCGAGGTCGTGGGGTTCTCCACCTGGGCGACCGATCTCATCGTGTTCGTGCCGCAAGGCTTCTACGGGCGGGCCAAGGCCACCAACATCGGCCGGGCGCGGGTGCTCGGCGGGGAGGTCGACGCGCGACTCGAGTACGACCGCCTCCTTTTGCGTGCATCCTACACATGGTTGCGCACCGCGAACGACTCGGCCTGCGACGTCACCGCGCCCTCCACGGCGATGGGGTGCGCCGCGCCGCCGCTGCCCGGGCGACCCGGGCACGATCTCGTGCTCGACGTCGGCCTCCGCGTGGGCGCTGTGAGGCTGCGGTACGGGCTCGACGTGGTGGCCGACCTCGCCGCCGATCTCACCGGCGCGGTGCGCGTGCCGCCGCGCGCGCTGCAGAGCGTCGGCGCGCGGCTGCTCGTGGGCGACGCCACGGGGCGCCCTGGCCTCGATGGGCTCACCCTCGCGCTCGACGTCTCGAACCTCGCCGATCTCCGCACCGCGTCCTACGCCGGCGTGCTCGGCCCGGTGGAGGAGCCCATCGGCGATCTCTACGAGTACCCGCTGCCGGGCCGCGCGTTCTTGCTCTCCGCCCGCTTCACCGCGGGGGCCGGTCGCGAGAGGGCTATTCGCGTGCGCAGTAGTCCCGGTCCCGCCCGCCCGGCTCCTCGCGCGCCGGGCCTCGGAGGTTCTTCCCGTGACCCGCATGTCGCGCTAGCGTCCGACGCCCCATGACGCAACAGACCCCCGAAGGCTCCCTCACCCTCACCGGCGGAGCCGCCATCCTCGCCCCCATCTCCGCGTTCCCGAACGGCGTCCCCTCGAACGCCCTCGTGCTCATCCCGCTCGCCCCGAACGGCCAGCCGGTCGAGAAGAAGATCGTCGACGGCCCGGTCGCCATCACGATGGACGAGGTGTGGAAGCTCCTCGGCTTCAACGGCCCCGCGGTGCAGGTCCAAGACGAGCAGGGCCGCCCCATCGCCATCGGCCGCGACGACCTCCTCGCCGGCCTCGAGAAGCACTGGACCGAGGACGCCGAGGACCTCATGCGCGGTCGTATCTACGCGCAAGAGCTCATGAAATACGCCTTCCACGCGAAGGCCGAGGGCGTGCTCGCGAAGATCGTCGCGAAGAGCATGGACAACGGCGACGACTGGCTCGGCCTCGGCGTCGCGCAGCTCGCGCAGGAGAAGTTCGACAAGGCCGAGCGCACCCTGAAGGGCGCGCAGAACCTCATGAAGGACAACCCCTACCCGTCGCTCCACCTCGCGAAGCTCTTCAAGGCGAAGAAGGACACCGCCGCGGAGCGCGAGGCGGCCGAGCGCGCCATCCAGATCCAGCCCATGGCGGTCGACGCCTGGGCGTACCTCTTCAACTGCGTGCGCGAGAACGAGAGCGAAGACAAGGCGCTCGCCGCGGTCGAGGAGCTCGCCGGCACCCCCGTCAACGCAAAGTCCGCCGCGCCGTACGTGGCGCTCCAGGGCTTCTACGCGGGCGAAGACGCCACGCGCGACAAGGCCATCGGCTACGCCAAGAAGGGCGTCGCGCGCGCACCGCAGGACCCCATCGCGCTGCTCTGCCTCTCGGCCCTCTACGGCCAGGCGAACAAGCTCGACGAGGTGGTCAAGCTGCTCCAGCCGCACGAGGCCTCCATGGTTCAAGACGTGCGCCTCGCGCACAACTACTTCGAGGCCCTCTTCCAGCAGAAGGATCTCGGCAAGGTCACCCAGCTGCTGAACAAGCTCGCCACGTCGCCCAACCGCGAGGTGAAGCAGTTCGCGATCGAGCGCGCGCAGGCCATCAAGCAGATGCTCGCGCAGCAGCAGGCGTCCTTGCCCGACTGAAGCAGCCCCGGAGCGAGCCAGTGGGGTGGGCGTGCCCGCTCCGCAGGAGTCGCGTAGCACTTCTGGAGCAGGCACGACGCCGCCGGCCGGACCTGACGCGAGAGGATTGGGGCCGCCCTCGATCCTTTCGCCTCCGCGATGACGCGCGTCGACCGCCGATCGGCTATGGTCCATGAGTGGCCCCAGGCTCCGAGGACGCCCGCACCGTCGGGCGCTACGCGATGCACGCCCCGCTGGCGTCCGGCGGCATGGCCACCGTGCACCTCGGGCGGCTCCTCGGGGACGTGGGGTTCTCGCGCACCGTAGCCATCAAGCGGCTGCACGCGCAGTACGCGAAGGACCCCGAGTTCGTGGCGATGTTCCTCGACGAAGCGAGGCTCGCGGCGCGCATTCGCCACGCGAACGTCATCCCCACGCTCGACGTCGTGACCGAGGGCGAGGAGGTGTTCCTCGTCATGGAGTACGCGCCGGGCGAGTCGCTCTGGCGGCTCGCGCGGGCCATCAGCGAGCGCCACGCGCGCCTTCCGCTGCGGGTCGTGTCGTCGATCCTGGTGGGCATCCTCCACGGCCTCCACGCGGCGCACGAGGCGCGCGACGAGCGCGGCGCGCCGCTCAACATCGTGCACCGGGACGTGTCGCCGCAGAACGTGCTCGTCGGCACCGACGGTGTCGCGAAGCTGCTCGACTTCGGCGTGGCCAAGGCCGCGGGCCGGGCCCAGTTCACGCGCGAGGGGCAGCTCAAAGGCAAGCTCGGCTACATGCCGCCCGAGCAGCTCCGCGGTGAGCCGGTCACGCGCGCCGCCGACATCTACGCGGTAGGTGTGGTGCTGTGGGAGCTCATCACGGGCGAGCGCCTCTTCCACGGCGACAACGAGGGCATCATCGTGGTGAAGGTGCTCCGCGGCGAGATCGCTTCGCCCTTCGCCGTGCTCCAGCAGAGCGGGCTCCAACTCCGGCCCGACGACGCCCACGCGAACCTCGGCGAGCTCGAGCAGCTCGTCGCGCGAGCCCTCGCGCCGGTGCCCGGGCAGCGCCACGCCACCGCGCGCGAGATGGCCATCGCGCTGGAGCAGGCCGTGCCTCCCGCCCACTCGGCGGAGGTCGCCCAGTGGGTCGAGCTGCTCGCGCACGACGCACTGGCGCGTCGCGCCCAAG
This sequence comes from Myxococcales bacterium, assembly GCA_016720545.1. Lineage (NCBI taxonomy): Bacteria > Pseudomonadati > Myxococcota > Myxococcia > Myxococcales > Myxococcales bacterium. The sequence goes on along the minus strand of JADKKK010000008.1, from coordinate 29,680 downwards.
CGGTGGAGGCCCTGGAGCGCGCCCCCTCTTCCGGCGTCTCCCCGATGAGCGTGTCGGCGTCGGCGCCCCCGCCGCCCGCGTCGAGCGGTCTGTTCTCGGGGGTCCCCACCACCGGAAGCGATCTCCGCGCGCACCCCTCGAGCCTCTCGGTGGTCACACGCAGCGCGCCCGCGGCGCCCATCACGCGGGACAACCCGGTGCTCGCCGCCCTGGTCGGCGCGGGCGTCGGCTTCTTTCTCGTCGCGCTCGCCGTCATCTGGCGCGGCGTGCACACACACGGGTCCGCCGCCACGGAGGGCCGGACCCCCGCGCCCCTCGTCGAGAAGGGCGCGGGAGCCGCGACCGCGCCTCCCCCAGCGGGCGCGCCCCCGGGCGTGCCCGCGCCGCTCGCGTCGGCCTCGCCGCTCGCGTCGGCCTCGTCCGCCGCGTCCGCCGGGCTCCCTGCGCCCAGCGTGGCCACGGCCCCGAAGGCCGCGCCGCCCGCGGTCGCGAAGCCGGTCCACCACGCCCCCGCGGCGGCGCCACCCAAGCTCGATTGCTCGCCGCCGTACACCACCGACGCCGAGGGGATTCGGCACTTCAAGCCCGGCTGCGTGTAGAGCCTCCTCGGCTCGCGGCCGAACTTGGCCGACGGTCCTCGAGCTCGCCCACGCTGGGAGACCCGCGCACCCCAGCGACGCCGCCTCCCGCGAGAGGGGCCTGGCTGTTGTGCGAAAATAACCTGCAATGTCATGGTTCTGCGATCTTCGTGTGGCATCGATCGCGGATAGCGCTTCCAGTGCGCCGGCCTTCGAGGCCATGCTTCGTGACGCATGCCTCGCCGCGTGAGCGCCTCGCTCGTCCTCGTTGCGCTCGTCGCCTCGCTCACTCACGCTGGGCGCGCGAGGGCGGGCGACAAGGAGCTGTGCCTCCAGGCCTCCGAAGACGGGCAGCGCGCGCGCGTGGCCGGTCGCCTCATCGAGGCGCGCGTGCAGTTCGTCACCTGCGCGCGCCCCGTGTGCCCTCCGATCGTGCGGAACGCCTGCACCGGCTGGCTCGACGAGGTCGAGCGGGCCATGCCCACGATCAGCGTGGGTGTGCAAGACGCGCGCGGGCGCGATCTGCTCGACGCGCGCGTCCTCGTCGACGGCCGCCCGCCGCCCGACCACGACGCGGGGCGCTCGTTTCCCCTCGATCCGGGGTCGCACGTGGTGCGCGCGGAGGTGAACGGGAAGCTCTACGAAGAGCACGTGCTCGTGAAGGAAGGGGAGAAGGCCCGCGCGATCACCGTGCGTGTCCCGCTCGGCGCGGAGCCTACGCCGGAGGTCTCGCCGTCCGCCCTGGCGGCGCCGTCCGCGTCGTCGCCGCCGGGCCGCTCGATCGGGCCGTTCCTGGTGCTCGGCGCGGGCGTGGTGGCCACCGGCGTCGGGCTCGGGGTCTTCTTCGCGGGTGCGGGCGCGTTCCCCGACAACTGCCGCACCGACACCGCGACGAGCGAGCGCGGCGGCACCTGCGCGAAGACCCCCGAGGACCCCACCGGCGCGGCGTCGACCGACGCGGCGGTGAGCGCGGTCAACCAGCGAAACATCGGGCTCGGGATCGTCGCCGGCGGCGGCGCGCTGCTCGTCGGCGGTCTCGTCTGGTGGCTCCTCGACTCGCCCGCGCAGCCGAAGGCGGCCGCGATGCGCGTCTCGCCCGCGCTCGGACCTGCGTTCTCCGGTCTCGCGTGGACCGGCGCCTTCTGAATCACGGCACCGACAGCGCCGCTCGTCGTCGGCTGGTGTCGCTCGCCGAACCTCGACGCGCCGAGGACCGAGCGCGTATAACGGGCGGACCGCATGCTGCTCACCATCGACGTCGGCAACACCAACATCGTCTACGGGCTCTTCGACGGCGAGCGCCTCACCCACCAGTTCCGGGTCGAGAGCAGCCGCGGCCGGACGTCCGACGAGTACGCGGTCGTGCTGCGGCAGCTCCTCGACCTCGCGGGCGTCGACTCGGGGCTGGTCACGGGCGCCATCGTCGCCAGCGTCGTGCCGCCGCTCACCGAGCCCATGGTGGCGCTCGTGCAGCGCGCCTTCGGGCTGGAGGCGCTGGTCGTCGGTCCCAAGCTGCGCTCGGGCATGCCCATCCTCTACGAGAACCCGAGGGAGGTCGGCGCCGACAGAATCGTGAACGCTGTCGCGGCGTTCGAGCGCATCAAGGGCGCGTGTATCGTGGTCGATTTCGGCACCGCCACCACGTTCGACTGCATCTCGCCGAAGGGCGAGTACCTTGGCGGCGTCATCGCGCCAGGCATCCACATCAGCGCCGACGCCCTCTTCGCCCGGGCGGCGAAGCTCCCTCGCGTCGAGATCGCCAAGCCGCCCAGAGTGGTCGGCCGCAACACCGTGCACTCGATGCAGTCGGGCATCGTGTTCGGCTACGTTGGCCTCGTCGATGGCCTCGTGGCCCGGCTCGTCGAGGAGCTCGGCTACCCCTGCCGCACCCTGGCGACCGGCGGCCTCGCGCGCGTCATCGGCCCGCTGTCGTCCCGCATCGAGGAGGTCGACGACGAGCTCACGCTGGTGGGGCTCCGGCTCCTGTACGAGCGCAACACCGAGCGCGCCAGTGAGCGCTCCAGTGAGCGCGCCACCGAAGCCGCGACGTGAGGGCGGGCGTGACGTGACGCCGGGGAGGGGCCGCCCCGCGCGGGCCGTGCTCGTGTGCGCCGGCGCGTGCCTCGTGGCCGTGGGGCTCGGCGTGGCGTTCGGGTCCGAGCCTGTCTCCCTCGTGAAGGCCGCGACCGATCCCGACAGCTTCGACCGCGCCGCCGTGGCCCTCCGCCTGCCGCGGGTGCTGCTCGGCGCTGCCGCGGGCGCGGGCCTCTCGGTGGTGGGCGTGGCGCTGCAGGCCGCGCTCCGAAACCCCCTCGCCGAGCCCTACGTGCTCGGCGTCTCCGGGGGGGCCGCGCTCGGCGCCACGCTGGCGATCGTGCTCGGAATCACGGCCGCCACGGCGCTCGGCGCGTCGGTGCTCCCGCTCTTCGCGCTGGTCGGTGGCCTCGCCGCGATGGCGCTCGTGCACGGCGTCGCGCGGGGCGGCGCGCGAAGTGGCTCGGGCCGAGGCGGCGCCGCCTCCCTCTTGCTCGTGGGCGTCGTCGTGAACGCCTTCGCGTCGGCGCTCATCACCTTCCTCAAGAGCCTCGTCTCGGCGCAGCAGGCGCAGGCGCTGCTCTACTGGCTCGTGGGCTTCCTCGACGCGCCTCGCCCCGGCGCGCTCGCGTTCGTGTGGCTCTACACGCTGCTCGGCGCGGGGGCCATCCTGCGCGACGCGCCGCGCCTCAACCTGCTCGCGCTGGGCGACGAGACCGCCGAGAGCCTCGGGGTCGACGTGACGGCCCTCAGCCGGCGCACGCTCCTCGCGTCGTCGCTCGTGGTCGGTGCGGTGGTGAGCGTCACGGGGCTCATCGGCTTCGTGGGCCTCGTGGTGCCGCACGCGCTCCGCCGCGTCCTCGGGCCCGACGCGCGCACCCTGGTGCCTGCCTCGTTCTTCGCGGGCGCCGCCCTCCTCGTGGTCTGCGATCTCGCGAGCCGCCTCGCCTTCCGCGGCCTCGGCACCGTGCCGCCCGTGGGCGCGGTCACGGCGCTGTTGGGCGGGCCGGCGTTCCTGTTCTTGCTCAGGCGAGAGCGGCTCTAGTTTGTTGAAATTGTTCGAAAAAGCACGAGCTTGCGCAGGTGCCTCGCGACCGCGGCGCGAGCCCTCACGCCTGCGCGAGCACCATGACGTTGCGCGCGCTCACGTCGGCGTGAAAGAGCGTCCCGACCGTCACGGTGTGGCCGTGCCGCTCCAGATGGCAGGCGCGGTCGAGCGCGACGAACACCTCCAGCGGTCGAGCCAGCAGCGCGCGCGGCAGCGCCCAGCGTCGCATCCTCGCGTGGCGCGCCGCGCCGAAGGCCTCGGCCGCGTCGAGCTCGGCGCGGGTGGCGGGAGGGAGCCCCCGCGCCGCGAACGCCCTCCCCGTGAGGGTCGCGAGGTCGCCGCGCGCCGCGCGACGGTTCAGCCCCAAGAGCTCCTCGCCTGCGGGGCAACCACGTTGCTCGAGCAGCCACCCGAGCTCGAGCCGCCTGCGCCGCCCCGCGAGGTTCTCTTCCCGCGTGGCCTCGACGCCCTGATCGCGCGCGCTGAGGTTGCTGAGGCCGAGCAGCCCCTTCGGCAGCTCGCGCACGGCGCTCGGCAGGCTCGGCAGGCTCGGCGGGCTCGGGCAGCTAGGCAGGTCGGGCGCGCCCTCGAGCGTGCGCCTGGTCGACGCGCGCCGCTTCTGCAGGCAGCAGCCTACGAGCGCGACCGAGGCGCCGCGCGCCGCGGCCACCTCGACCACGAGATCTCCAAGCTCGCCGCACGCGTGCAGCCCGAGCGCGAGCGCGCCTCTCCCGATCGGGAGGCCGTCCCGCACGACGTCGCTCAGCGCGAATGACGCGAACGACGATGGAGCGGAGAGCGACGGCAACGCCCGGGCCCGCGCGACGCGGGCGGCGTCGCGCTCGAGCCCGAGCACGGGGACGCCGAGGCGCTCCGACAGGGCCCGCGTGAGGTGCCCGTGGCCCGCGCCCACGTCCACGACGTCGCCAGCTCCACCGCGCGCGCGGGCCTCGACGAGCGGGGCGACCGCGCGCACGAACGCGTCGACCTGCGCGCGCTTCCTCGGGGTCTCTCCGCGCCGAAGCGGGCTGTCGGCTTCGACGCGCGCGCCGGGCGATGCGAGCACGTCGAGCGTCTCCACCTCGCGCGCGGCCGCGGCGAGCGCCACGAGCGACGGGGGCGTGCGCTCTGGCCAGCGCGCAGCGCTGCCGCCGATCTCGAGCGCGTCGAGCTCCACGTCGTCGAGCCCCTCGAGGAACCCGGTCCAGCCGCGTCCCTCGATCGACGGCGGCGCGACGTCCCGCCCCCGCGCCTCGAGCAGATCGCGGCTCTCCGCGAGGAGCGCGGCTACGGCGTGCAGACGGCGTCGGAGCGGGGACATCGCGCGTGGCTCGTGAGGTTGGCTCGCGCGCGCCGCTCCCGCGGATCGCCGCGCTAGCAGCCTACCGAACCACCTGGGTCTCGGGCACCAGGACTCGACCCCGCTGCGCCGGCACGCTCACCTTGACCGAGCCGTCGCCCTCCACGGTGAACCGCGGCTGCTCCGGATCGAGCACGTCGACGAGCGTGATGCCCGGCGCGAGGGTCGTCTTCATGCCCTTGCCCGCGTCTTCGGTCGTGCTCGCCTTCTTGCCATTCGTGTTCAGCACCACGAGCGCGTAGGCGTTGCCTGCGTCGCCGCCGGTGCGCTCGAAGGCGAAGACGCCCGCGTCGGCCTCGTCGCCCGTGTGGGGGGTCGAGTAGACCACGGCGAGGTCGCCGCGACGGAGCGCCGCGTAGCTCCTGCGGAGCCGCGCGAGCTTCGAAAAGTGGAGGAACGTGTCGCCCGAGGTGGCGAACTTCGTGTCCCAGAGCACCTCGCGGTTCGCCGGATCGTTGCCGCCCGCGAAGTCCTGCTCCGTGCCGTAGTACAAGCACGGAATGCCATCTTCGGTCATGAGCAGGGTGAGCGCGTTGCGCATCGAGGCCTTCTTCTCCGCGTCTTGTCCGCGCGCGTAGAAGAGGAACCGCGCGACGTCGTGGTTGTCAAGAAAGTTGACCAGCGCCTTGGTGGGCGGAATGCCAATTCCACCCTCTTGGGGCTCGGCGCCGTAGTTCTTGCTCCGCTCGCCCCACAGATCGGCGATCTGCTTCGTGCCCTTCTGCTCGGGGCTGTTCGCGTATTGGAACACGTCGCGGAACACCTGGAAGTGCTGCGAGAAGTAGAACACGCTGTCGAGGCGCTTCGGCAGCGTGTAGCTCCCGAGGAGCTTGTCGTTGCCGTCGAACGCCTCGCCGAACATGAGAAACTTCTGCTTCCCTTTGGCGGCGAGGCGCTTCCGCACCTCGGGCGCGAAGGTCTCCCAGAACTCGTATTCGACGTGCTTCACGGTGTCGATGCGGAAGCCGTCGAGGTCGGTCTCCTCGACCCACTTGGCGTAGACGTCGATCATCGTCTTACGCACCTCGGGGTTCTCGGTGTTCACGTCCTTCAGGCCGCCGGGGAAGTCGCCGAGGAGGCGCTGCGCGTCGTCGTCGTAGTTCAGAATTCGACCGAACCCGTGATACCCCTCGAGGCGCCCGAGCACGCCCGGCGCCGGCGGCACGCGGTTGATGTTCGGATCTTGGATGAAGATGATGGGCGCGCGCCCGGCGTTGCCCAGCGACGTGAACGCCTGCACACCGCGCGGGTCCCAGTCCGGGTCGAACTCGGAGATGCGGGTGACGGGCGAGGTGCTGCCGGTGCCCCCGATGTAGATGTCGGGGTTCCCGTTCAGGTTCATGTCGTAATAGAACGCCTGCCCCATGTGGTTGGTGACGATGTCGAGCACCACCTTGAGCTTGCGCTTGTGGGCCTCGGCCACGAGCGCGCGCAGATCGGCGATGTCGCCAAAGTGCGGGTTCGTCTGCGTGAGGTCTTGCGCCCAATAGCCGTGGTAGCCGTCCACGTCGGCGTCGGTCTCGACGTTCTTCACGACCGGCGAGATCCACAAGGTGGTGACGCCAAGCTTCTCGATGTAGTCGAGGTGCTCGATCATCCCCTGCCAGTCGCCGCCCTGGTAGCGCGCGAGCGCGCCGGGGCGCACCTGGAAGTTGTTGTTCACGCTGCCGTCGGCGAAGCGGTCGACGAGCACCTGGTAGATGACCTCGTCGCGCCAGTCCTGCACGCGCGTGCCCAAGACGGGCGGCTTGCCCTCCTCGGGGATAGCCACGCAGGCGGCTTGGTTCGTGAACGCGCAGGCGACGACGGCGAGGGCGAGGAGCGATGTGGCTTTCTTCATCTCGGTCCCGGGGGCAGTGCGGAGTCACGGAGGCGTGGGCGCGTAGACCGGAGTGAGCGGAGCGGCCGGCGCGGGCAGAGTGTGCGGAGCGCGGCGCTCATGGGTACGAGCTCGAGTTGAACCACCACTCGGCGCCGAGCCCGAGGAAGTGGTCTGTGCTGCGCTGGCCGACGACGTCCTCGGTGGCGTAGAGCGCCCTCGCCCCGGCGTCGCGCGCGGTCACGGAATAGAGCAGACGAATCTGAGGGCGCTTGAACGTGCCGCGCCCCGAGGGGGAGAAATAGGGCATCACGCCGAAGCGGGCGACGCCGGCGGTGAGGGGCGCGTCCTCGCCGGGCCTCACGATCTGGAGTCGCCGCTGCTGATAGCTGCCCTCCACCGACAGCCCGAAGTGCTCGCCGAGGAACACCGAGGGGCGCGCGACGACGGCGCCCTCGTCGTACTTCTGCGTGGTCGTGGGCTCGGTAGAGGCGTCGCGGAAGAAGCGCACGTAGGCGCCCCAGGCGAGCGCGAAGGCGCCGCTCTCCACGTTGCCGGAGAGGGCGATGCGCGTGTCGCTCGCGCCCTGCGTGCTTCGGTCGAGCGCGAAGGTGGTGGGGGCCTCGAGCGGGTCGTACGCCGCGATGCCGCGCGCGTGCCGCAAAAAGAGGTGCGCGTGCGTGTCGCGCTGGCCCGTGTAGTACGTGAGCTGACTGCCCACGAGGAAGCCGCCGTCCGACGGGAGATCGCGGTCTTTCTTGGTGAGCGGGTCCTGGAGCACGCCGGAGGCGATTTGGTGGCCCTCGCCGTAGAACGAGACCTTGAAGCCCGCCTTGTCGTCGTCGAAGAAGTGCGCCTCCGGGCCGTTGCGGAGAAACTGCGTGAGCTTCAGCGTGGCGACGGTGCGCGGGCGGTCGAGCCGCGTGATGTTCACCGTGCCGAAGCCGTAGGGCGCGACCACCGGGATTTGCTGCGCCTGGTACGGGTTGTCCAGGCGCTGCTGTCCGAGGTGGGCGGCGAGGAACGTCGTGCCCATCTTCGAGTCGAACGAGCCGAACGCGCCGCCGCCCACGGTGTTCTGGTTGTCGAGGGGCCACCAGTTGAGCAGATAGATGTCGTCGCCGCGGTACATCCGCGAGCCCGCCCACATCGTGACCTTGTCGTAGGTGCCCTGCGCGTAGAGGTTGCGCACTCCGATGGAGTTCGCGGGGTTGCCCGAGAAGTGAAAGAACGGGGGGAACAGCGCGAGCGTGGAGACCACGCGGCCGCGGACCTTGTCGCTCCACTTGTCTTCGCGCCGGAGCTCGAGCTCGGCGTAGTTGCCCTCGTCGACGAGGCGCGGACCGAACGCGACGACGTTCGACCCGCGGCCCATGCGCCCGCGCAGATCGCTCGCGGCCCACACGCGCCCGTACGAGCCGAACTCGAAGCGACCCTCGTGGGTCGACGAAGGCGCGGGCGCGGGGGCGCCGTACGAGGTCTTCGCGTCGCCGCCCGCCACGGCCGCGGTCGGCTTCGCGGGGGCTTCGGCCTTCGCGGGTGGCGCGACGATCGGCGCCGACCCGCGCAGCGTGGGCCCCTCGCCCGCCGGCGAGGCGGGCGCGCTAGCTCCTTGAACGGGCGCGTCTTCCGCGAGGGCCGGCGGCGCGAAGAGCAGCGTCGCGGCGAGCGGCGCGACGGCGACAAGTTCGCGGGCGGAGAGGGATCGAGGGAGGGGGCGCGCCACGAGAGACCGGATTAGCATGCCCCTCACCGTCGGCCACTGAAAAGTCACTCATCCCTGCGTGACGTTTTGCCTGGAGCGCGAACCTCCGCGGCCGGCAGCGTCAGGGCTCCTCGATCTCGGCGGTGAGCTCGAGCATGGTCGTGCGGAACCCCGCGCGCGCGAACAGCCGCTGGGCCGGCGCGTTCTGGGTGGCGGTGAGCAGCACCACCCGCGGGGCGCCGCGACGGCGCAGCTCCGCCTTCACCTCCCGCACGAGCGCCTCCCCGGCGCCGAGCCCGCGCGCGTCGTCGTCGACGTAGAGATCGTGCAGCTTTCCGCACGGTCCGAGCAGGGCGAAGTAGTCGAGCCCCTCGAGCGTGGCGTACGCGTAGCCGACCACCCGCCCCGCGGAGACCGCCACGAGCAGCACCGTCTTCGCGTCGCCGAGCACCCGCGGCAGGAACCTCGCGTAGCCCGCCTCGGGATCGTCGAGGTGAACGAACCGCTGCGGATCGAAGCGCTCGTGGAGCCGCACGAGCTTCGCGGCCAGCGCGGCGACCGCCGGGAGCTCTTCGAGGGTGGGGGCGCGGACGTCGATCACGCCTCGACCTTAGCAGGCCGCGGGCGCGAACCTGAAAGTGAGCCCCGCAGGGCGAGCGGAGGAGGCGAGGGGTCGCCCTGAACCTCGCGGGCCGCGAGGTGGCTCACACGAGCATGAAGCGCTGGGTCCTCGCCTCCTGCTTGCTCTCGCTCGGCTCGCTCGGCTCGCTCGGCTCGCTCGGCTGCGGTCGCGACTCCCGTCGCGACGAGGCCGCCCTCACCCGCGCGGACGCCGCGGCCTCTCTCTACGCGACGGCGCTGCGGGAGCGACTCCAACAGGCCATGAAGCAAGGTGGCCCGAAGCTCGCCGTCGAGGTGTGCCGGTCCGACGCGAAGGCCCTGGCGGTGCGCGCCGGAGCCCAGTCGACGACGCGTGTGGGCCGCGGCTCGCTCCGCCTTCGGAGCGCCGCGAACGCGCCCCCGCCCTGGGTCGACGGTTGGCTCAAGGCGCAGGGGGAGCGCAGCGCGGGCGACGTGAAGGGCGTGAGGGAGGTCCAAGGGGGCGTCGCCCACGTGCTACGCCCCATCGCGGTCGAGGGCGTGTGCCTCACCTGCCACGGCGAGCCCGCTTCCCTCGCGCCCGAGGTCCGGGAGGCCCTGCGGGCGGCGTATCCGGACGATCGCGCCACGGGATACAAGGTCGGCGATCTGCGCGGCGCGCTCTGGGCGGAGGCGCCGGTGGCGGCTGCGGGGCCGTAGCAAGGCGGCCGCCAAGAATGTGTCAACTCGAGTCAGCCTGTGCCGCGCTGGGCGGGCCACAGGGGCCCTCTTCCGAGATTTCTCGGTATTTTGCGCTTGGTACGCACCGTGCTACAGCCAAGGCCATGACCCGCCTTCACCTCGCCTGCCTCGCCTCTCTCGTCCTCGGCACTGCCCTGCTCACCGAGAGCTCGGCGGAGGCCTGCGGCGGCTGCTTCGTGCCTCCCGAGAACAACACCGTGGTGACCGACCACCGGATGATCCTCTCGGTAGGCCAAGGGCAGTCCACTCTCTACGACCAGATCCGCTACCAAGGCTCGCCCGCCTCGTTCGCCTGGGTGCTCCCGATCGCCGGCGAGGCGCAGGTGGGGCTCTCCGCCGATCTCGTGTTCTCGGTGCTCGACGGCATGACCCAGGTCGGCGTCGTCGCGCCCCCGCGGAACTGCCCGCCCCCGCCCGTTTGTGACCGCCGCAACGAAGCGCCGCAGTCCGCGGGGTTCTCCGACGCCGGCTCCGCGGCGCCAGGCGGCGTCACGGTGACGAAGCAGGAGGTCGTCGGTCCTTACGAGACCGTGCAGCTCCAGGCCACGAACCCCCAGGCCCTGAACGACTGGCTCGCCACCAACGGCTTCTCCATCCCCGCGGACGTGAAGCCCGTCGTCGCGGCGTACGTGACCGAGCACTTCAACTTCCTCGCGATGAAGCTCCGGCCAGGCGCCACAGTGCAGTCGATGCGGCCCGTGCGCGTCACCACCTCGGGGTCCACGGTCACGCTCCCGCTCCGCATGGTCGCCGCGGGCACGGGCGCAGTCGTCGGCATCTCCCTGTGGGTCCTCGGCCAGGGCCGCTACGAGTCGACGAACTTCCCGATGTTCACCGTGAAGGCTGAAGATATCGCGTGGGACTGGACAAAAAACGCGAGCAACTTCAAGGAAGTGCGCGCTGCCAAGGCCGCCGCCACCCCCGGCCGCGGCTGGGAGCTCGAGTCTAGCATCGGCGTCAGCACCCAGCAGCTCGACAGCGCGATCCGCAACGGCTTCGTGCCGAGCCCCGGCGGCTTTGGGGGTCCCGGCGGTCCGCCGCGCAACGCCGACGACGACTACTCCGCGATCCCTCCGGTGGACGGCAAGCCCGGCAAGACCGCCGCGGAGGTGCGCGACGAGGACCTCGGAGTGCTCCTCGGCCGCGTCGTCTCGGGCGCGCAGATCCGCACCACGCGCATGCGCTCCGACCTCGCACACGCCGCGCTGACGGAGGACCTCGTCCTCGCCGCCTCGCCGGACCAGGGCCTGCTCGGCACCACGCGCCAGGTCACGCGCGAGCTGAACGAGCCTCTGTGCCCGGTGTACGACGGCTGCGACGTCGTCGGCCAGGCGCCGCGCAGCGAGGCGGCGGCGATGGCCGGCGGCTCCGGGTCGGACGGGTCACTCCGCAGCAACTGCTCCACCTCGGGCGCGAGCGGCAACGCCAGCTCCGGTGGCGCGCTGCTCGCAGGGCTCGGTGCGCTCGGGCTCGTGGTGGGGCGCCTCCGCCGTCGCCGCTCCGCCTGAGGTTCGCCAAAGTCGAGGAGGAGTGGCTGAGGAGGCGAGGAGGCGAGGTTTGTGGTAGGGGTAGGCGAGATGCGAACGCTCCTCTCCCGCGCCACGCGCGCCTCCCGCGCCTCTCTCGTCGGCCCAACCTTCGCCATCGTCGGCGCCTTCGCGGGGGCCGTCGCGATCGCCGCCGTCGGCTGCTCCAGCGACCCCGAAGCCGCGGCGTGTGCGCCCGCGCCGGTCACCGCTGGGCTCGACCTCACGAACCCGCCCGTCGACTTCACGAAAGACGTGAAGCCCATCTACGAGACGTCGTGCTCCGACGCCACCTGCCACGGCAACCCGGTCGGCGGGAACAACACCCTCTTCCTCGGCAAAGACAAGCCCGACGACGTCTACAAGGGCCTCGTGGGCCAGAAATCGCTCAAGTACGCCAAGCAGACGCTCGTGGTGCCAGGCGATCCGAAGGCGAGCTTCCTCATGCTGAAGATGGACGGCGACATCTGCTCGCTCGACTGCGGCAGCCAGGGCTGCGGCGTCGGGATGCCGAACAGCGCCTCTGGCAAGGCCGTGCCGCTCCCCGAGGACAAGCGCAACGTCGTGCGCCGCTGGATCGCCCAGGGCGCGAAGCGCTGAGGGTGTCCACGCTTCCCGTCGCGGGCGCGGTGGTCGTGGGGCTCGCGCGTCGTCCAGAGAGGGCGCGCCGCCGGAGGCGCCGGTGATCGCGCGCCTCACAGGTCTCCTCGTGGAGGAGCTCGACGGCTCGTTGCTCGTCGACGTGGGCGGCGTCGGCTACGAAATCACCGCGCCGCTCGGCACGCGCGGCCGAGCGCGGCTCGACGCCGACGGGCGCGGCACGCTCCTCGTGCACACGCACGTGCGCGAAGACGCCCTCCAGCTCTTCGGGTTCGCGACCGACGCCGATCGCGCCGCCTTTCGGGTGCTCATCGGCGTGGCGAGCGTGGGCCCGCGCACCGCCATCTCGATCTTGAGCGCGCTGCCTGCGCCTGAGCTCGCGCGGGCCATCGCGCGAAAGGAGCTCAACACGCTCACCTCCATTCCGGGGGTGGGCAAGAAGACGGCCGAGCGCCTGCTGCTCGAGCTGAAGGACAAGCTCCCCGAGGGGCCCCTCGGTCCGGGCGGCCCGGCGCGTCCGCGGGGGGAGCCGCTCGGCGTGCCTGCCTCGAGCCCCGCATCGAAGGGCGACCTCCTGTTCGGCGCGCTCACGAAAATGGGCTACAAGGCGGGCGAGGCCGAGCGCGCGGTGGCGGCGCTGGGCTCACGGGTCGAAGAAGCCGAGCTCCCCGCCCTCCTCCGGGAGGCGCTCGCCCTCCTCGCGAAGTAGCGTCCGCCCCATCAGCGCCCACGAGCGAGCGAACATGTCGAAGAATTCCACGAAGAAGAGCAACAAGCGCCAGCGGCTCGAGCGGCGGTTTCTCCCGCAGAGCTCGTCGAACCGGTGGCTCGTGCGCGTCCCCGGCGCGCTCGGCTCGGCGGGCGTGGGCGCGGGGGTCTGGGGGTACCTCTACGGGCACTTCGTGCCGGCCGAGGGCGCGGGCAACCAGTACAACATTCCGCTCTTCGTCCTCGCGGGCGGTGCGGTGCTCCTCGCGGGCGCGATCTGGTTCGGCACCTCCAGCGAGGCGGCCATCCGCGTCGGCGATCCGGGCGTGGCCTACGAGAAGGGCGAGCCCCGCCGCATCCCCTGGTGGAAGATGAAGGCGATCTCGTACGAGGCCGGCAGCGAGTCGCTCGTGCTCTCGGGCAAGGACGAACAAGACGTCGACTTCGTCTTTCGCGTGTCGGCCCGCAGCCAGCCGCAGGCCGCCGCGTGGATCGTGCGCGAAGCGCTCGCCAGAATCCCCAAGAAAATCGATGTCAAAGACGCGATCATCGAGCGGCTCCCGGAGCCGTCCGAGCACGCGGGCACCACGCTCCTTCTGGACGGCCTCCAGGTCGTCGGGCGCCGCTGCGCCGCGAGCAAGAAGCTCATCGCCTACGAGCCCGACGCCCGCGTGTGCGGCGCGTGCGAGCGCGTGTACCACAAGGACAAGGTGCCCGCGAAGTGCCCGTGCGGCTCCGACCTCGCGGCCCTGCGCGGCGGCAAGCCCGCGGCCGACCCCGAGCCGTCCGAGGCGCCCGACGAGGACGACGACGACCAGGACGACGACCAGGACGAGCCCGAGAGCGACGGCAAGGTCCGCGCGGAGGCGTAGCCCGCCGTCAGCTCAGAGCGCGCCGCGCGCGCAGCGGAAGCCCACGATGTTGCTGCGGACGTTCTCGTTCATCCAGTAAGGGCGCTCCGCGCGCGGAGTGTCGGGAAAATCCCAGGTGCCCCACGCACCTCCGCAGACCATGAACTGGTTCGCGGCCCCGGAGGTGCTCACGGTGAGCTCCCAGACGTTCCCCACGAGATCGTTTCGGTTCCACCGCGGCGGTTTTTGCGGTCTCATTCGCTCATGAGCGAGACTGAAGGCAAGCCCGTGCTGGCCCGCGGGCAGGGGGCGAGCCCGGGCATCGCCCGCGGCCAGATCGTCTTCGACGCCGCGGAGGCGGTGCGGCTCGCCGCGGAGGGCGCCTCGGTCATCCTCGTCCGCATCGAGACCAGCGCGGAGGACATGCCGGGCATACGCGCCGCCGCGGGGATCGTCACCACACGCGGCGGCCTCACCTCCGACGCCGCCATCATCGCGCGCAGCCTCGGGAAGCCGTGCATCGCGGGGTGCAGCACCCTCGGGGTCAGCTACACCGCGCAGCGCGTGAACGTGGCGGACGGCGCCCCTCTCGAGCGTCTGCGGTGGATCACGATCGACGGGAGTCGCGGCCTCGTCTACGACGGGTGAGCCGCGCGCGGGCGCGCCCGGCGCCGGAGGAGCGACGATGACGATGAAGACGGTGGCCGTGCTGGGGGCAGGGACGATGGGTCGGGGCATCGCGCAGGTGTCCGCGGCGAAGGGCAACCCGACCCGCCTCACCGACGTCGACGAGGCGCGCGCGCGCGCGGCGCTGGCCGACATCGCCGCGCAGCTCGAGAAGCTCGTGCAGAAGGGCAAACTGACGAGCGACGTGCGCCACGCCACGATGTCGAACCTGTCGCTCGCGCCAAGCGCGGCCACCGCGTGCGACGGCGCCGACGTGGTCATCGAGGCGATCGTCGAGAACATGGCCGCGAAGGCCGAGCTGCTCTCCGGTGTGCTCCCCGTCCTCTCGGCGAACGCGCTCGTGGCGACCAACACGTCGTCGCTCTCGATCACCGAGCTCGGCGGTCGGTTGGGCGCGGCGGAGCGCACGGTCGGCTTGCACTTCTTCAACCCGGTGCCCGTGATGGAGCTCGTCGAGGTCGTGCGCGGCCTCAAGACCAGCGCCGAGACCGTCGAGCGCGCGCTCGACTTCGCCAAGTCCCTCGGCAAGACCCCCATCGTGGTGAACGACGTGCCCGGGTTCGCGACGAGCCGCCTGGGCGTCATCCTCGGCGTCGAGGCGATGCGCATGGTCGAGCAGGGCGTGGCCAGCGTCGCGGACATCGACCGCGGCATGGAGCTTGGCTACCGCCACCCGATGGGGCCGCTGAAGCTCACTGACCTCGTCGGCCTCGACGTGCGCCTGGCGATCCTCGAGCACCTCCACCGCGAGGTCGGCGACCAGTTTCGCCCGCCGCCGCTGCTCCGGCAGATGGTCCGCGCGGGCAAGCTCGGCAAGAAGAGCGGCGAGGGGTTCTACCGCTGGGAGAATGGCCAGGTCGTCGGCTAGCCGGCTAGCGGCCGAAATCGGCCCGTTGGCGCCGAATCGGTGCTACGTTCGCCGGCTCGAAGCAAGCGGAAATCGAGCCAACAAAGAGGCCGCCGTGGACAGTGATCTTGCAGAAGCCGTGGACGCCCTGAAGGACAGCTTCAAGCGCCGCAAGCTCGACTACACCCTGGGCAAGGCCGCGGCCCCGCTGGTCGACGAACTGAAGAAAAGCTTCAAAATTCCCACGCGTTACCGCCATTTCTTGCTCGAGGCGAACCCGGTGCGCGTCGAGACCGCGACCCCGGTCGAGAAGGTGCGGCTCATCCCGGCGGAAGAGCTCGCCCAGGCGCAGGCCGCGGCGAAGTCCGGCGAAGGCGGGGCCGCGACCGACTGGCGCGGCTCGTGGGTGGTCGTGGGCGAGAGCGCCCTCCTTGGCGATCCCTATTTTCTGGACGTCTCCAAGCCCGATCCCGAGGGCGACTGCCCCGTGTACACGGCGATGAGCGGCCAAGAGAAGTGGGTGCCCACCCTGGCCGCCTCCAGCTTCGCGCAGTTTCTCCGCATCCTCGCCACGGGCATGGAGATCGCCAGCGGCTTTGGCGAGGCCATCATGGACGACGAAGACGAAGAGAACTTCCGCGAGGCGATGGCCCCCAAGGTGAAGGTCATCGACGGCGCCGCGCTGCGCGCTGGCCACTGGACCTGAGTCCCGCAGAGCCCCGCTGTCCCATTCTTGCGAACGCGAGCGGCGCGCCCCCTACGCTCACCACCCGGCGTCGGGCGGCTCCTTGGGCTCGATGCGCGGCGCCGGCGCGGGCCGCGCGGGGCAGGTGATCGTGCGCGTCGCCCGGGTCGTGCTGGTCTCCAAGCGAAGCGAGCGGAGGCCCTCCGCGAGGGCCTCGATGGCGCGGCGGAGCAGCTGTTGCGTGGCGCCTGGGGTCGATGGCGCGGGGCCCGTCGGCGCCCCCCCCAGCGTGGGCCGCGCGGGGTCGATCGCGATCGAGAGCGCCGAGAGCTCGTTGCCTACGGCGCTCGCCTCGACGAGGTAGCTCTCGACCGGACCGAGCGGGAGCAACGCGCAGAGCTCCGGCTCCACCACGTGCCGCAGCCACGCGCCCAGGTCGACGGCGCGCCCAACGAGCAGCGACGTGCACTTCGTGCCTTCGCGGGTCGTCGCTGTCGCGAGGTCGGCGGGCCGGCGTGAGCCCGCGTCGCCTGCGTCGCCCGCGTCGCCCGCGTCGCCGGCGGCCGGACGTGGGGCCTCGTCGCGGGTGAGCTCGCGGAACGAGCCCGCGGGGCAGGCCGTGGGCCTCGCGCACTCCTTCCCATTCCAGATCGTGTGGAATCTGCACGCGCCGCGCACGCGGCACGCCACGTGGCCTTGCGCCAGCTCGAGCGTCCCGCCGTCGGGGCACTCGAGCCGCTCGCCCTCGTGGAGGCCGAGCCAGGTCACGTCGGGCAGGGCCCCGAGCTCGCTCGGCGTGACGCACGCACCCCGCGTGGGATCGAGCGCCGCGCCGCGAGGGCAACGCACCGCCGCGCACGCGACGTCGGCCGGGTCGACCCGCGGCCCACACGCGGGGGCGCGCCCCGCTTGGCTGACGCATCCGCCGCCGAGGGGCTCGAGGCCCGCGGGGCACGGGCAGCCGACGCGCACGTCGGCTCGGTCGAGCGCGTCGCAGCGGCCCTCGGGGGTGGCGGCGGTCCCTGCCGGGCCTCGCGGCCCGCCGCAGGCGGCGTGGTGAAGGGCTGCCACCGCCGTGAGCGCGACGAGCGCGCCCAGCGCACGTGGCGCACGTGGCGCACGTGGCGCAGCCAGCCCTGGCGCGCGCGCCGCAGGGGCGCGGCGTGCCTTCGCCGCGAGGTGCGCTGAGCCGGGCCGCATGGCGAGGCCATAGCGTAGTTTCCCCCGCGGCGCCGGACAAGAAGCGCTGCGAGGCGGGCGCGCCGCGCGGCGCTCCCGCTTGACGCCCCGACCGCCGGAGGTCTAAGTGACCGCGCCGCGAGGGCCGGGGCCAGGCGTGGCCTCGGCGATCGGCGCACGGCCCCGACGGTTAGCGCCCTGACGAGGGCCGCCGAGGGCACCCCAGTTCTTGGGTATCTGCCTGAAATGGCTCAAGTAGTTTCTGTGGAACGGATGTTGCGTAGCCCGCGCGTGCGCCTGACGAGATTCAGGGGCGTGCAGGTCAAGGAGGCCGGGATGTTCGCGAAGTGGATGAGACGACTCGGGATGAGCGCCCTCGTGGGGGGGCTGGTCTGGACCTCCGTGGGGTGCGCCGGCGAGCGTGATCCCATCAACCGGGTTCAGCCGAACGCCATGCCGAAGAGCTTCTTCCTGGGCAAGCTCGGCGATGCGAACGACGACCCCGAGTTCTACATGCGCAACACCGTCATCGACGTGCCCTACGGCGCGGCGCAAGACGGCCTCTTCACCGCCACCTACGCGCAGCCCACCAACCGCATCAAGTGGGAGGTGCAGGAGCGCGCGCTCATCGCCCGCTCCACCTTCGAGCGCATCCAGGACTCCGACCACAAGGGCTCGCGGCGCACGAACGACGGCCAGGTCGTCGGCATGTTCACCATCGAGAGCCACTTCGACGTTCGGCGCGACTACAACTCCTCCACCGGCGAGGAGATGAACGTCATCGTCGAGAACAACACCGACCGCCCCTGGTACCAGCGCGAGTACATGCGGGTCGACTGGTCGAAGAACCTGGTCACCGACGGCTACGAGGTCGACACCCTCTCCCAGATCGGCCTGTACGGCGCGGTGAAGTTCTCGCCGATGGAGTACAAGGTCGAAGACCCGGACAGCCCCGACGCGCCCGTGTTCTCGGCGGAGGAGGGCTACTTCGACGTCGCGACGAAGGCCTTCGCCACGCCGCAGATGATCGACACTCCGTGGGGCGCCTTCCCCGCCTGCTACTTCTACGGCATCCACCCGGCGGGCAACTGCAACCCGACCGAGCTGACCCTGCGCCTCTCGTTCCGGAAGGTCGTCGAGACCGACTTCGAGCCGAGCGACTGGGACGGCAACCGCATGGAGGCCTTCGGCGCCTTCTACGCCGACCGCTACGGGTACGAGCGCAACTACGGCATCCTCGACACCAAGTGGCACCGGCTCGCCGCGAAGTACAACATGTTCGAGCGGAGCCACATCAGCCAGAACGTGGGCGGGCGGGAGCTGTTCGCGCAGTGCAACACCGATTTTTGGCGCGACGAGAACGGCGACGTCATGAAGTTCCGCGCCGACGGCGCGCGGGACGCCACCACGGGCCTGCCGATCCCCGATCCGAGCGGCAAGCCCTTCGCCGGTAGCTCGATCGCGCAGGGTCAGGCCCGCGAGTCGAACCGCTGGAAGATCCTCGACGGCAACAACAACAAGACCGACGACGAGTGTGAGTTCCTCGTCGACGGCAAGGTCGCGCACCCGGGCTCGCGCTGCGACACCCTGGCGCACCGCTGCACCCTCCCGCTGAACGAGCGCAAGACCAGGAAGATCCCCTGGTACTACGGGAAGGACGGCCCCGCCGACCTGTTCCCCTCCACCGCCGTGGCGCTCGAGCAGTGGAACGTCTCGGCCAAGCAGGCCATCCAGGCCGGCAAGAGGGCCGACGCGCTCCGCGTCGACAAGGACGCGACCGCCTTCGTCACGAGCGAAGAGCAGATCGCCAAGCGCGAGGGCGCCGCGAAGGACATCGAAGACATCTTCGTGCTCTGCCACAGCCCGGTCATCGAGTCGGACGACAAGGCCTGCGGCAAGGTGGGCACGGAGGCGCGCATCGGCGACCTCCGCTACAACTCGGTCAACATCATCAACACGCCGCAAGACCCGTCCCCCTGGGGCATCATGGTCGACAGCGACGATCCCCTCACCGGCGAGAAGGTCCAGACCAGCGTCAACGAGTGGGGCCACATCCTCGATCTCGCGGTGCAGGGCACGGCCGACTACCTCCGCTGGCTGAACGGCGAGATCACCGACGATCAGGTCACCTCGGGCGAGTACATGCTCGACTGGGCCCGCGCGTCGAACTTTGGCCAGAACGCGTTCCAGCCCAAGGTGCTGAGCCAGGCCGAGGTGCAGTCGCGCCTCGACTCGATCGCCTCGGCGGACGGCAACGGCAACTTCCTGCCGCGCCGCAAGCTCCGGGCGAACGAGAAGCTCAGCGCCAAGGAAATGCGGGGTAAGCTGAAGGCCCGCGCCGAGACCCGCAAGCGCTCGGGTGTGCCTCTCGACCGCAACAACGAGATCGAGGCCCGCCGCAAGCAGTTCGTCGGCTCGAAGTTCGAGTCGCTGCTCGCCACCAAGGAGATGCAGGTCGCGGCCGGCGTCGACGCTCGCAACGTGGGCCCCATCGCGAACGACGCGATGCTCGCGCGCGTGTCCCCGCTCCGCGGCATGAACCCCGAGCTCCGGCGCTGGGTCCAGCGGCAGAAGGACTCGCGCGCGCACGAGCACGCGTCGTGCAGCGTGCAGGCGCCCGAGCCGACCGCGCAGATGGGCCTCGCCCGCCAGGCGCAGAAGCTCTACCCGCTGCCCGACCGAGAAGACCCGGACTACGCCGCCAAGAAGGCCAAGCGCGATCGCGACCTCTTCCAGTGGCTCCGTGAGCAGTTCCACATCTCGGTCATCCTCCACGAGATGGGCCACTCGATGGGCCTGCGCCACAACTTCGCGGGCAACTTCGACGCCCTGAACTTCCACACCCAGTACTGGCAGCTCCGCACGCGCAACGGCGCCGAGAAGCTCTGCCAGCAGGAGGGCGTCGGCACGGTCAAGTCCTACAAGCCGCACACGAACGGCGAAGACTGCGTGGGCGGCCGCTGGTTCGACCCCGTCACCGAGAAGGAGCAGAACGGCCTCCTCACGAAGTGGGGCCAGTCCACGGTCATGGACTACCCGGGCGACACCGCACAGGACATGAACGGCCTCGGCAAATACGACAAGGCCTGGATGCGGAACATGTACGCCGACCTGGTCGACGTCGACGTCGACTCGGACGTGGGGAACAAGGCGAACTACTACCCGCTGCTCGCCGAGACGAACACCGGCGGCGTGCTCGGTCCGTTCCTCGTCCCTTCGTACTGGAAGCTGCACGATCTCTTCAACACGGTCGGCACCTGTGAGGGCGGCTCGCCGAGCGATCCGCTCAGCGCCAAGTGCACGGGGCAGCTGCTCGACTACCGCAAGATCTACGACATGGTGGACGCGTCGGGGACGACCCGCTCGAAGGAGTTCGGCGAAATCGACTACGGCGGCACGTTCAACAAGTCGCCCGACGGCTTCGCGCGACACCCGTACATGTTCAGCTCCGACGAGTTCGCCGACGGCGGCAACGTGCTCGTGTATCGCCACGACGCGGGCGCCGACCTCTACGAGCAGGCGCAGTACTTCATCGCCTCGTACGAAAATCGCTACATTTTCGACAACTTCCGGCGCAACCGGGTGATGTTCAACGTGGAGGGGGCGGTCGACCGTACGCTCTACAGGTACTTCGAGAAGATGACCGCGACCACGAAGGCCATGGGCCTCCTGCTCCCGGACCTCGGCTCGGACGCGGGCGTCTACCTCGAACACGAGGACCTGCTGCTCACCCACGCGCTGGCCTCGTCGATGGGCTTCGAGGAGTTCATCAAGGTGCTCACACGGCCAGAGCCGGGCGCGTACCGCTACTCGAAGAGCCGCGATTTCACCGACACCTGCGCCACCAAGAGCTACGCCGAGGTGTCCGAGTACTACGCGGACGACCTCTGCAAGTCGGAGAGCGAGACCACGCCCCCTGCCTTCACCCTCAAGGTGGGCCAGGGCGGCGTGCGCTACATGCACAACGAGTACGACTACTCGAAGGGCTACGAGTGGAGCAGCTACCTGCGCTGGGTCGGCAGCTACTACGAGAAGGTGTACGTCCAGTTCTACCTGAACGAGGCCTACAACAACTTCCTCCAGAACAGCCGCGACGACTACATCGACGGCCGCGATCGCAACATCAACTACGCGACGATCTACCCCGAGCAGATGCGCCGCCTCAACGCGAGCCTCCTGCAGAACGACAACACGTTCTACGCCCCGTACGTCATGCCGCAGCAGCCGGGCTTCGCCGTGAGCGCCGATCCGGTGCAGTGGCTCCCGCTCGACCGCTTCGCGCAGGCCGACCCCGGCACCACGTCGCTCGGCTACCCCGCCGGCGCCGTGCGCATCAACCCGCTCGTCGGGTGGGAGCAGCAGTTCCCCGCCATCATCTTCAACTACATCTACGGGTCCACGACCCTCACGATGGACTGGGCGAACCAGATGCGCATCTGGTACCCGGACAGCGACGGCTCGCTCAGCGTCCCCCTCAACCAGCAGGTCCGCTACCAGGATCCGCTCACGGGCATCCAGTACGCGGCGCGCTCGTATGGCAAGGAGACCATGACCGGCCGACAGGTGCAGCGCACGGCCGGCGCGCGCATGCTCCAGTACGCGAACGACTTCGCGGCCAGCACGTTCGTCGTGACGGCCACCGACGGGGTCACCGGCCAGCACACCTACCAGCGCGCTGGCGTCGCGAACGAGCCGGTCTGCAAGCCGGGGCTCGACGAGGACACCTGCACCCGCGCGAAGAAGCGCCTGCGCTACTTCGGCGGCAACCTCGACACCGTCCGCGAGATCGCGCTCTACGTTCAGGGGCCCCTCTCCGGCCAGTGAGCGGGCGAACGCGCACCTGACGCGCACCTGAGAACGCGTGACACGGCGGCGGCGCTTCGGTCTACTCCGAGGCGCCGCGGCTGTTTTGTGGCGCGGGCGTCTGAGAACCTTACATGCATACTACAGACATGTGGCTCGGCGGCGCGCGGGTCGAGGCGTGTGGTCGGCTGCCCGTGCACGACCGGTGGACCGGCGAGCCGTTCGCCGAGGTGGCGCAGGCCGACGTGGGTCTGTGTCGGCGCGCCGTCGCCGCGAGCGAGGCCGCGTTCCGCGAGCTACGCCGGGCGCCGAGCCACGCGCGCCGCGACGCCTGCGCGCGCGTCGCGGCGGGGCTGCGCCGCGAGGCCGCCGAGCTCGCCGAGCTCGTCGCGCGTGAAGCGGGCAAGCCCATCTCCCTCGCGCGGGCCGAGGTCGAGCGGGCCGCGACCACGTTCGAGCTCGCGGCCGAGTGCGCCACGCAGCCTCGGGGCGAGGTCCTCTCGCTCGACCGCGTCGCGTCGCATGCGCGCTACGCGGGGCGCTACGAGCGCGTGCCGCTCGGCCCCGTCCTCGCGTTCTCCCCGTTCAACTTCCCCCTGAACCTGGTCGCGCACAAGGTCGCCCCGGCGCTCGCCTGCGGCGCGAGCGTGCTCGTGAAGCCTTCGCCGCGCACGCCGCTGTCGGCGCTCGCCCTCGGCCGGCTGGTGAGGGAGGCCGGCCTCCACCCCGACGCGATGATCGTCCTCCCCACGTCCGACGCCCTCGCCGGCGAGCTCGTGGCCGACCCCGCGTTCGCGGTGTTCACCTTCACCGGCAGCGACCGCGTGGGCTACGCGCTGAAGGCCCGGTGCGCGAAAAAGCGCGCCCTCCTCGAGCTCGGCGGAAACGCCGCGGCGATCGTTCACCACGACGCCCCCGAGCTCGGCCGCGCGCTCGACGCGCTCACGACGAGCGCCTTCGCTTACGCCGGTCAGGTGTGCATCAAGACCCAGCGAATTTACGTGCATGATACACTATTCGACGAGGTGCTCGCCGGGCTCGCCGAGCGCGCCGCGAGGCTCGCCCCGGAGGAGCCCACCGCCGCCGTGGGCGTGCTCGGCCCGATGATCGACGCCGCCAGCGCCGCCCGGGTGGACGCGTGGGTCGACGAGGCGCTCGCCTCGAGCTCGGCGGGAGTGCGCGCCGCGCACCGCGCAGGACGCGACGGCGCGAGGCTCGGCCCCGCGGTGCTGACCTGCCAAGGAGAACCTCGCGGCCTCCGCGTGGTGGAGGAAGAGGCCTTCGGCCCCGTGCTGGTCGTGCGCCGGTACGCCGAGCTCGCCGAGGCGCTCGAGGAGGTGAACGCCTCCCGCTACGGCCTCCAAGCGGGCCTCTTCACCGACTCGGCCCGCGCGATCGATCTCGCGTTCGACGCGCTCGACGTGGGCGGCCTGGTCGTGAACGACACGCCCAGCTTCCGCAGCGACGCGATGCCGTACGGAGGCATGAAGGACTCTGGCCTCGGGCGCGAGGGCGTCGCGCACGCCGTCCTCGAGTACACGGCGCCCAAGATGCTCGTCACCCGCCGCGGATAGGCGCGAAAAGCCAACGGAGCGCGGGGGCGCTCCTTCTCCGGCGCCGGCGGGCCCCTCCCCAACTCGGCGGCGTTCCGCGCGATGAAGGGCGGCGCTTCGCCTGGTGGTGCGACGGGGTCACTGCGGGGATCCGCGCGAGAACGCGCGCCTCAAACATGAGGATCCTCCCACCGGCGCCGGAGAAGGAGCACCCCCGCGCTCCTCTGCCGCCGACGCCCCACTCCCCAACTCGGCGGCGTTCCGCGCGATGAAGGGCGGCGCTTCGCCTGGTGGTGCGACGGGGTCACTGCGGGGATCCGCGCGAGAACGCGCGCCTCAAACATGAGGATCCTCCCACCGGCGCCGGAGCAGGAGCACCCCCGCGCTCCTCGAACGCCCAGCCGCCACGACAAAAGGGGGGAAGGCCCTCGCGCTCGACGCACCTCCACGAATTTCTTGACGCCGCGCCGCCGTGGCCCTAAGTTGCCGCTCCCGCTGATGGCGCCCCCGGGCACCTCAGCCTTCGAAAAACGACCCCAAAAAAGTCGTTGACGAGTCGGGACGGCGAAGATAGAAGTCGCCCTCCCGAAACGAAGGAAGCGAAAGCGGCCTTCGGGGAGCCAGAAAAGAAGAAAAAACTTCTTGACGGCGCAACGAGGCGGAAGTAAAAAGCCCCTCCCCGCAAGCAGCGGGTCCTGGAAACGGGAAAGCTGCCTCGGTCCTTGAAAACTGAATCGTACGCTCACTTCGACAGAAGTGGGCTCAACGGAGAGCGCGAGGCCGCTCGGATCACCCCGGTCCGAGGTCGAGCCGAAGTGACTCTCCAAACACAAGTCAGAGTCGACGACTCGAGACGAAGTGACCGCGAGGTCGCAGAGTCGAGGGCGTCGAGCAGCTCTACCAGAATTTAACTGGAGAGTTTGATCCTGGCTCAGAACGAACGTTAGCGGCGCGCTTAACACATGCAAGTCGAACGAGAAAGGGCTTCGGCCCCGGTACAGTGGCGCACGGGTGAGTAACACGTGGGTAATCTACCCTCGAGCGGGGATAACGTTCCGAAAGGAGCGCTAATACCGCATAAGACCACGCTCTCGAAAGGGAGTGAGGTAAAGTAGGCCTCTGAATTCACGCTTACACTCGAGGATGAGCCCGCGGCCCATCATGGTAGTTGGTAGGGTAATGGCCTACCAAGCCGAAGACGGGTAGCTGGTCTTAGAGGATGATCAGCCACACTGGAACTGAGACACGGTCCAGACTCCTACGGGAGGCAGCAGTGGGGAATCTTGCGCAATGGGCGAAAGCCTGACGCAGCGACGCCGCGTGGGTGATGAAGGCCTTCGGGTCGTAAAGCTCTGTGGGGAGAGACGAATAAGACGTGGCTAACATCCACGGCGATGACGGTATCTCCTTAGCAAGCACCGGCTAACTCTGTGCCAGCAGCCGCGGTAAGACAGAGGGTGCAAACGTTGTTCGGAATTACTGGGCGTAAAGCGTGTGTAGGCGGCCAGATAAGTTGGGTGTGAAAGCCCGGGGCTCAACCCCGGAAGTGCACTCAATACTGTTTGGCTTGAGTATCGGAGAGGTTGGTGGAATTCTCGGTGTAAGGGTGAAATCTGTAGATATCGAGAGGAACACCAGTGGCGAAGGCGGCCAACTGGACGAATACTGACGCTGAGACACGAAAGCGTGGGAGCAAACAGGATTAGATACCCTGGTAGTCCACGCCGTAAACGATGGGTGCTAGGTGTCACGGGCATTGACTCCCCGTGGTGCCGTAGCCAACGCATTAAGCACCCCGCCTGGGAAGTACGGCCGCAAGGCTAAAACTCAAAGGAATTGACGGGGGCCCGCACAAGCGGTGGAGCATGTGGTTTAATTCGACGCAACGCGAAGAACCTTACCTGGGCTAGAAAATGCAGGAACCTGGGAGAAGTCTCGGGGTGCTCTTCGGAGAATCTGTAGTTAGGTGCTGCATGGCTGTCGTCAGCTCGTGTCGTGAGATGTTGGGTTAAGTCCCGCAACGAGCGCAACCCCTATCATTAGTTACCAGCGGGTCATGCCGGGAACTCTAATGAGACCGCCGATATTTAAATCGGAGGAAGGTGGGGATGACGTCAAGTCATCATGGCCCTTATGTCCAGGGCTACACACGTGCTACAATGGGCGGCACAAACCGTCGCGAACTCGCGAGAGGGAGCCAATCGGAAAAAACCGTCCTCAGTACAGATAAGAGTCTGCAACTCGACTCTTTGAAGTTGGAATCGCTAGTAATCGCTGATCAGCAGGCAGCGGTGAATACGTTCCCGGGCCTTGTACACACCGCCCGTCACACCATGGGAGTCGTTTGCTCCAGAAGTGCCTGAGCCAACTCGCAAGAGAGGCAGGGTCCCAAGGAGTGACCGGTAACTGGGGTGAAGTCGTAACAAGGTAGCCGTAGGGGAACCTGCGGCTGGATCACCTCCTTTCTAAGGAGCTCTCCCAGCTGAACCTTCGGGCAAAGCGGGAAGCAACTAGAGTCATGGCCCACGAGCGCACCCGGTAAAACGGAGCGCCTGTCAGACAGAAGCGTACGATTCAGTTTCCAGGGAGCGAGGCTCCGGCGCAAGCCGGAGGAGCGAGCCCCTCTGGTAGCAAGCCTCTACAGGCGAGCGCGAGCTCGCCAAGCGAGAGGCCCAGCCCATCACACGGAAGGGGCCAGTAGCTCAGGTGGTTAGAGCGCACGCCTGATAAGCGTGAGGTCGGCAGTTCAAGTCTGCCCTGGCCCACGACTTTTCACGGGGCCGTAGCTCAGCTGGGAGAGCGCTGGCTTTGCAAGCCGGAGGTCATCGGTTCGAAACCGTTCGGCTCCACAAGATTTAAAGACGCACCGCTTGGCCGTCCCCGGTTCATTGAAAACAGAATAGAAGAGCGAGACCTCTCTCAAGGGTCGACCCTCAGCGAGCGCGCGAGCGCGAAGCCGAGGTCGATTTTAGGTTCGTTCTTCAGAACGGTCACCGACCGCCTCATAGCAGCGCGGCACGGCACCGATCGGAAACTGAAATAGGTCGTTTATTGAATGTTCTTTGGAGCAGCGGCGGGAGGAAATTCACGGAACTCGTGGATCGAATCCTGTGTGTGAGCTCGATGCGTGCCTTAGGGATAAGGCAAAGCTACGAAGGGCGTATGGTGGATGCCTAGGCAGTCAGAGGCGAAGAAGGACGTGGACAGCTGCGAAAAGCTCCGGGGAGCCGCTAACGGGCTTTGATCCGGAGATATCCGAATGGGAAACCCCGGACCGTCATGGTTCGAACGTGCGGTGAATACATAGCCGTACGTAGCCAACCCAGGGAACTGAAACATCTAAGTACCTGGAGGAAAAGAAAGAGACATCGATTCTCCAAGTAGCGGCGAGCGAACGGGGAAGAGCCTAAACCAAAGGACGAAAGTCCTTTGGGGTTGTAAGGGTTTGCGACATCGGCGAGCATTGCTAGACGAACGACATGGAAAGGTCGGCCATAGACGGTGACAGCCCGGTAATCGAAAGCGAGACAGACCGTAGCAGATACCCGAGTATCGCAGGACACGTGCAATCCGGCGAGAATCCACGGGGACCATCCCGTAAGGCTAAATACTACTGACTGACCGATAGTGAACAAGTACCGCGAGGGAAAGGTGAAAAGCACCCCGGCTAGGGGAGTGAATAGTACCTGGAAACCGTACGCCTACAAGCGGTGGGAGCACTATGCCGACCTCGGTCGGAACGTGTGACCGCGTACCTTTGCATAATGGGCCTGCGAGTTGCGCTGTGTGGCAAGCGTTAAGCCGTGAGGTGTAGCCGGAGCGAAAGCGAGTCCTAACAGGGCGTCCAGTCGCATGGCGTAGACCCGAAACCTTAGCGATCTATCCTTGGCCAGGTTGAAGGATTGGGTAACACCGTCTGGAGGACCGAACTCACTTAAGTTGAAAATTAAGGGGATGAGCTGAGGATAGGAGTGAAAGGCTAATCAAGCTGGGAGATAGCTGGTTCTCCGCGAAATGTATTGAGGTATAGCCTCGGACGAATACCGTCGGAGGTAGAGCACTGAATGGGCTAGGGGTCCTACCAGATTACCAAACCCAATCAAACTCCGAATTCCCGTAACTAGTATCCGGGAGTCAGACAGTGGGAGATAAGTTCCATTGTCGAGAGGGAAAGAGCCCAGACCGTCAGCTAAGGTCCCAAAGTCTAACCTAAGTGGTAAAGGAGGTGGAAACGCATTGACAACCAGGAGGTTGGCTTAGAAGCAGCCATCCTTTAAAGAAAGCGTAATAGCTCACTGGTCAAGCGAGTCTGCGCCGAAAATGTAACGGGGCTAAAGGTCAGCACCGAAGCTACGGACTCTGAAAGAGTGGTAGGAGAGCATTCTCTGGCAGATACACGCCGGACCGAAAGGACCGGTACAGGGCCAGAGAAGAGCTTATGCAGGCATGAGTAGCGATAAACCGAGTGAGAAACTCGGTCGCCGTAAGCCCAAGGTTTCCTGGGGTAGGATAATCCTCCCATGGGTTAGCCGGTACCTAAGCCGAGGCCGAAAGGCGTAGGTGATGGATAACAGGTTAATATTCCTGTGCTACGGAGGGTAGCGTTGACGTAAGCGGGGACGGAGTAGGATAGGTCAAGCACGGTGCATGGATACCGTGTTCAAGCCCGTAGGCTGGAGCTCTAGGACTCGAGAGAGACAAACGGAGCTTCAAGGCCGAGAGGTGATGAGGTTAGACTTCGGTCTAGCAACTTGGCGATTCCACACTTCCAAGAAAAGCCGCGTACTGAGCTTCTTCCGTAACCGTACTACAAACCGACTCAGGTGGGCGGGAAGAATATTCCGAGGCGCGTGAGAGAACCCTGGT
Organism: Myxococcales bacterium; assembly: GCA_016720545.1. Taxonomy (NCBI): domain Bacteria; kingdom Pseudomonadati; phylum Myxococcota; class Myxococcia; order Myxococcales; species Myxococcales bacterium. The sequence continues at coordinate 1,490 of JADKKK010000008.1, read as the reverse complement.
TAAGGAACTCGGCAAACTGACACCGTAACTTCGGGAGAAGGTGTGCCTTTTGACGTGAGCTGGTTCGCCCAGCAGAGCGTCGGGAGGTCGCAGAGAATCGGGGGTTGTGACTGTTTACTAAAAACCTAGCACTCTGCTAAGTCGAAAGACGACGTATAGGGTGTGATGCCTGCCCGGTGCTGGAAGGTTAAGGGGATTGTCAGCGCAAGCGAAGCAGTGAACCGAAGCCCCAGTAAACGGCGGCCGTAACTATAACGGTCCTAAGGTAGCGAAATTCCTTGTCGGGTAAGTTCCGACCTGCACGAATGGCATAACAACATCCCCGCTGTCTCGACCAGGGACTCAGCGAAATTGTATTGGGGGTGAAGATACCCTCTACCTGCGGCAAGACGGAAAGACCCCATGAACCTTTACTGCAACTTGGCAGTGAGTTTCGGGACATTCTGCGTAGGATAAGTGGGAGGCTTTGAAGTCGGGCTTCTGGGTTCGATGGAGCCAACGTTGAAATACCACTCTGGATGTTCTGGGATTCTAACCTGCGTCCGTAATCCGGACGAGGGACACTGCCTGGTGGGCAGTTTGACTGGGGCGGTCGCCTCCTAAAACGTAACGGAGGCGTGCGAAGGTTCCCTCAGCCTGATTGGAAACCAGGCGTAGAGTGCAAACGCACAAGGGAGCTTAACTGCGAGACCGACAGGTCGAGCAGGTGCGAAAGCAGGCGTTAGTGATCCGGTGGTTCCGAATGGAAGGGCCATCGCTTATCGGATAAAAGGTACTCTGGGGATAACAGGCTGATCGCGCCTGAGAGTTCACATCGGCGGCGCGGTTTGGCACCTCGATGTCGGCCCATCGCATCCTGGGGCTGGAGCAGGTCCCAAGGGTTCGGCTGTTCGCCGATTAAAGCGGTACGCGAGCTGGGTTTAAAACGTCGTGAGACAGTTTGGTCCCCTATCTGCCGTGGGCGAAGGATACTTGAGAGGAGCTGACCATAGTACGAGAGGACCTGGTTGGACGTACCCCTAGTGATCCAGTTGTCACGCCAGTGGCACAGCTGGGTAGCTATGTACGGAACGGATAACCGCTGAAAGCATCTAAGCGGGAAGCCGGCCTCAAGACAAGGTGTCCCAAGCGCAAGCTTCTAAAGACCCCTCGTAGACTACGAGGTTGATAGGCCGGGTGTGGATTTGGGGCAATCCAAGAGCTAACCGGTACTAATAGGTCGTGCGGCTTTACCATATCTCTAGGGCAAACATTGAGTTAACGCACAGGATTCGGGTTACGAGTCCGGCGCAAGCCAGAGAACAATCCGCTGCGTGAGCAGCGTCGATGGGACCCACAAGTTTCCGGTGATGATTTCGAAGAGGCCACACCCGATCCATCCCGAACTCGGAAGTTAAGCTCTTCGGAGCCGATGGTACTGCACGGGAAGCCGTGTGGGAGAGTAGGACGTCGCCGGGATTTTTTCTTCCGATTGGGCCTGAAGCCGCAAG